>CAZKXF010000010.1:8457-11711 GCA_964556805.1 uncultured Candidatus Saccharibacteria bacterium | reverse complement strand
AGGTCCCAGTCTGTACGGTACCGTCTAGCGGGATGTTTTCCTTGCGTGTTGCGCGTCATAGATGAAATCTTTGTACTGATCAAATACCTGGTTGAACTCCTGAACTATCCCGCTCTCAAGACGACTGTTCAAAATGTTGCCGATCGCCTGGTAGGTGGCGAGCCGCTCCTCCAAGGTACCACCAAAGTCCTTCTCAAAGCGTGCATGGTCGTCGAGGTACTCTTCGATAACCGAGCGCATGTTATGGATCTTGTCAGCGGCCGCCACAATCAGTGCGAGCTCAGATGCATCTTTGAGCTGTGCTACGTAGCGGCTGTGTCGCTCCTTCCAGGCATCGGCCCACGGATTCTCCTGCTTCCCATCTGTGCGGTGCGCGTGCGAGACTTCTCGCACAATCGAAGCGACCTTGTCTCCGAAGTCCCCCTCGAGTTCCTCGTAGGTATAGCCGGTGTCTTCGAGCGTATCATGGAGCAGTGCTGCAATGAGCGCATCTTCCGAATCCGTGTAATCGGACGTGAGCACCGCAACAGAGACGAGGTGCGTGATGTAGGGGTAAGGTACTTTCCCCTTACGCACCTGGTCCCTGTGCAGAATGGCAGCAGCCCGTATCGCCTGCTCAATCCGGTAGGAGTACATCATAAGAAACGCGGAATGATTGCAAAATCTTTCTCGAGCGTTTCTATGAGTTCGCGATTGTAGATGGCCGCAGCTGGGTGGTACTGAGGAATAATGTGGATAGGCCCGTAGGCAGCTTGCGCCTTGTAGCTTTTTCCGTGGGCACGGCTGATAGGCTCTAGGTCAAGCTCGAGGTCGAATTTGCGCATGATGTACTGCATGGCGTAGCGCCCTAGCGTTACGATGACCTTCGGCTGTATTATCTCAATTTGGCGATCGAGAAACGGCCCGTACATTTCTATCTCGTCAGGTAATGGGTCCCGGTTCTGAGGAGGTCGATCTTTGACGATGTTGGTGATATACACGTCGCTGCGGGCGATCCCTATCCCTTCTAGGAGCGCATCGAGCGTCTTCCCTGCGGCGCCGCAGAATGGGCGCCCGTGAATGGCCTCGTTCTTTCCTGGCGCTTCCCCGACGAACATAATGGCTGCGTCATGGTTCCCCTCGCCGATGACGGGGAGGTAGTTGTTACTGGTACGAAACTCGTAGAGGGGTGAATCGGTAAGGTGTACCACCTCATCACGAATGGCTTTGAGTGCTGCGTACTTTTCCGCCGTCTGCATAGCCGCCTACCGGTTACCGTTTCAACTGGGCGCTGAATGCTTCGATATCCTGTATCAATCGTTCGTACTCATTTTTCTTTCCGCGGTGATCGTTTTTTGCACGGTCAAGCTCGCGCTCCCGCTCTCGGATCTCGTCTTGGAGCTTTGCGCGCTCTCGCTCGATCTCGCTTGCTTCTTTTTTGAGGGCCGTAAGCCGCTGCGGCAACTCCCTCTCTGCTTTGCTGCGCAGCGTATCAATCTCCGCCGGAAGTTCTCTTACCAGCGTTTCTATAGTTTCGAGCTCCTGCTTTACACGGAGTACATCACGCTTTGCTGCGTCGTATGCCTTCTGATCGAATGCCTTTGTCGCCATAGTAGTTATATCGTTACGCCTTCCGCGCGCAGTATAGCACGCTTGCGTGCCTCGCCGCCTCGGTTGTAGCCACCGGCTCGCCCGTCGCTGCGTATCACGCGGTGGCAGGGCACGGTTGGGTCAAAGTTTCGGGCCATAATGCGGGCCACCAGCCGAGCGCCATGGGGTTTGCCTGCCCGCTCAGCTACTGCTTTGTAGCTCAGCGTCTCCCCTTTCGGTATGGCTCGTACCACAGCACGTACCGCATCGGCAAAGACCCCGGATGGTCGCACTACCGTTTTCATGCTTTTAGCTTACCACTCTTCAGAGCACGCTGCTCTGCAAGCAGCGCTTCTCCAGCTGCTTTGCGGTAGCAGCAGTAGGTGCACTCTGGATGCGGCACGGGTGAATGCGATGCCATGAGACATGCGTGGAGTTCCCGTACGGTCTCGGCGATCCAGGTATCGTTACCGACGTACGGAATAATGCTGATGCGAAAGGTGAGCTGCGCATCGAAGCGATCGGGTGAGGTGTCTCCGTTGGCGTAGACAAAGTATGCCGTATCCGAGACAGCAAACCCCTCTTTGCGCAGCAGCCACTGGTAGACCTCTGCCTGCCGCTTGTAGCCGTCCTGCCACTCGGCATCGAGCGTCACTTCAGCTTCCTTCGCGGTTGCCTTATAGTCGACGACGTGGAGCTCGCCAGCTTCGTTGATCCACACATCGTCGATGCCGCCGCGCACAATGAGGTTGGTTTCGGGGTCGTGATACCGTACTCCTTCTTTGAGTGAGTTACGCCATCGGTTGAGATCCGGATGCGCAAAGGGAACCGCCCTGATGCCGTACTGCTCCATGAGCGGGTGCGGACTCCCCTCTTTGCGCAGCAAGTCAAACTCCTTCTTGAGGAGCTCATCGACTGCCACATTGAGGGTAAAGGGGTACCCATCCGGTCGTTTGATGCCGAGTCGCTGATCGATATAGAAGCATCGAGGGCACTCTAAAAAGAGGTCAATTTTTGACCTGCTGACGGCGTACGGGGTTCGGCTACCCGGGCCATGCCGCTTGGGATCGAAGCAGTACTTCTTGCTGCGCACCGAGTAGAGAAACGCCATAGTAGAGGAAAGTATAGTACACTTTTGTCATGGATTCGACTTCTGAAACACGCAATACATACAACTTAATTGCAAGCGACTGGATGAATGATCATCAGTCAGACACATGGTGGATTCCACTCACCGACGCGTTTATTGCTCGTATGCCGAAAGGAGCAGCTGTGCTCGACGCGGGTTGTGGCGGAGGGGTAAAAACTCGCTATCTCACCGCACGTGGGCTCCAGGTAACAGGAATAGATAATGCGGAAAAATTTATTGCGCTTGCACAGCAGAATGTGCCGCAGGCACACTTTATTGTTTGTGATCTGCGAAAAGCTGCCTCTCTTTCTACGCGTTTCGATGGCATCTTTGCGCAGGCCTCCCTCCTGCATGTTCCGAAACGTGAGATTCCTCAAGTATTGGTTGAATTTAAAAGGGCTCTTAAAACCGGCGGACATCTCTACGTGGCGGTTAAGGAGCATCGTGAGAATGCACCCGAGGAAGAGATGGTTGAAGAGTCTGACTATGGGTATCCGTACCGTCGTTTTTTCAGTTACTTTACACTCCCAGAGCTGAGCAACTTGCTTACCGATGC
>CAZKXF010000010.1:0-8447 GCA_964556805.1 uncultured Candidatus Saccharibacteria bacterium | reverse complement strand
AGTCCGTGAAAGTACCGTTACTCCTACCGGAAACACGCGCTGGATCCAAATCATCGCCCAGGTCTAACAAACAGAAAGGCGACCAAAGGTCGCCTTTCTGTTTTGCGTTTCAAGCTTCTCTAATCTTACTGAGCCTTAAATGATGCCTGGATCACTCTCCCCTCACTCTCTAGCGGCTTGTCTCGGCCAAGATCGAATACGCGATCCCCGTCTTCGCTGTAGTAGACAACGTGGTACGTCTTGCCTGCTTGCGTGCCGCGTAGCAGCACGATGCGGGTCGGCAGAAGCCCTGCCGCTGTATTATAGCGGGCTGCGCCGAGCGCATTGCCACGTTCTCCGTTGCTGTCCTCGTGGACCACGATCCATCCCTGCGTGGTCGGGTAACGGGTTGTGTCACCGAGTACGACACTTGTTCCCGCTTCCTGATCTGCAATTGAGAATGAAAAATTTCCCTCAACTATTGTTGGCTGGAGTGTCTGGTTGCGCGAGGGCGTCGTGGGAGTTGTAGCACCGACTTCTTCATCCTCACCTTCGTCGGCACCATTCCGATCCTCAGTATCCTCTCCATTTTCTTCATCGCGGGTATCGGTTGCCCCTACGGTATCCTTGTCACGATCCGCACGGACGTCGTTCTCTGGCGTCTGCGCAAACACCCAGACGAGAAGACCTCCAATAAGTAACCCTGCAACAAACGCGACTACTGTCTTCTGACTCTCTTTTTTTCTGTCATCCATAGGAATTTCTATACAACGGTAAGTAATGCGGCCTCCAGAGAGCCTTTGCAGGCGTCCGGAATAGCTGCGGGAAAGTATAGCATGCTAGGATGTGGCGCTGCAGAGGCTCGTTCCTTCGGCCACTACCTGCTCCAGTTTGCGGGGTGAAAATCCGAGAGATCGTAGCGTATCGCGGTGGCGAGCCAGGTCGCGACAGAGTACAATCCCGTGCTCGAGCAAGAGCTGCTTCTCGCGGGTCGTGAGCGAAGGAAGCGTCGTGATTGGATAGATACCTGCTTCTTCGATGACCGCCTGCAAGTTTTGCTCCCGTGGGTAATTCCAGCTCAAGAGCTCCATTCCCATGCAGGTGGCGTACTCAATTGCCGCTTTCGTAAATTTAGTGTTCGTGATGATGAGTCCCTTCGAGATCCCGCACCGATCGGCGCTGCTTGCATGCTTCCCCTTCAAATCTTGGAAGCGAGCGTATGAGTAAAGTGCGACCTGCAAGTCGGAGCGGACACCGGGCCGGCTATGAAACTTTGCTTCAGCCATAATGCACTCGGAATCATTGTGTGCAATGAGGTCGACTTCGTGTTCGACGCAGGTTCCGCGGAGCACTACACCAGTTCGTGTTGTATAGCCACGCGCTCGGTAAAGTTCTGCAAGGAAGTGCTCAAATGGAAAGCCTGTCGGCCCCAGATTGAAGAGTGCACGGCGGAGCGAGTACTTTGCTGCAGTTGTTTTTTGCCGCTTCTTGAGTAAGGCGCGAGCATGCCGGTAAATGTCGTTAGTGGTCATGCCATCGTGCATCTCGGCTTCGATGTGCGTCGTAATATCACGTGCCGTCTGCTCCTGCGCGCCGGAACGACGCAGCGATCGCATCAGTTTTCCTGCATCAAACGGCTCGGGTGTGCCATCGACTTTTATGATGGTAGCCTGGGATGACATTGCTCTGTGCGCTTCAGTATAGCAAATTACGCGCTGATGATGCCGCCACCTCGGCAGATTTCCCCTTCATACACGACACACGACTGACCTGGTGCCGGCAATTCGTGGAGTGCGCGAGGAGATACCACTGCGCTTCGTGCTCCTGTCGTATGTACCGCTGCAGGGTACGCCACCTGCCGGTAACGCGTCTGGACGGTGAACGTTCCGTGAGGGTCCTTGCCACGCCACTCGGTCTCTACCAGTGGGATCTCTCGTGTAGAAGAGCTTGCTGCTTCTGGCTTCTGAGACGAAACAACCAGGCGGTTGCGACGGAGGTCTTTCTCAATGATATAGCGTGGCGACGTCTGCGTGCCCTGAGCGGCACTTGAAAATCCGTGCCGCTGCCCGATTGTATAGAAACGTGCTCCTTCATGGGTACCCACGATCCTCCCTTCGACGTCGTAGACGTCTCCCGGGGTCTTCTCGATGAAATGCTGCAAAAACGCACGCATGTCGAGTGCTCCGAGAAAACATACTCCCTGGCTGTCCGGTTTGCGCGCGGTAGGAAGCCTTGCACGAGCCGCCACCTGACGCACCTCCTCCTTCATCATTTCACCGAGAGGAAACAGGCTGCGCGTAAGCTGATCACGTGTCAGTGTCCAGAGAAAATAGCTCTGGTCTTTTGCGTCGTCTACGCCGCGTGCCAGGAGCGACTCTTGCTGCCAATCTATTTTTCGAGCGTAGTGGCCGGTGGCGACCAGATCAGCGCCGTGAGCATCGGCAAAATCGATGAACGCCCCGAACTTTACGTGCTTGTTGCACATGACGTCTGGATTCGGTGTGCGTCCCGAGTTGTACTCTCGAACCAGATAGTCAACCACATCGGCCTTGTACCGTTCCGTCGCATCGCAGGTAAGAAATGGGATGGAAAGAGTTGCAGCTACTCGCATCGCATCGAGACGTTCTGCCTCCCAGTTGCACACGAGAAAGTCTGGTTGCCACACTTTAATGAACACGCCGACAACCCGGTAGCCTGCTCTCTTGAGCAGGAGCGCGGCAACAGAAGAATCAACTCCTCCCGAGAGGCCGACGAATACCGTTGTGCGCGCAGACGATTTCATGAACGGCTGTTATACCCCGACCCCGATCTGTATGCAACGTGGAGAGTGTTACTCCAAGTACCGGCGAATGTTCTCCTTGTGTTCTGCAAAGGTTCGCGCGTAGTAGAACGTACCATCAGGAGCAGTGAGATAGTACAGGTAGGGAGAAGCTGTGGGCCAAAGAGCCGCTTCGATCGACTGGAGCCCGGGGTTATTGAGCGGCGTCGGGGGTAGCCCTGTGTAGCGGTACGTGTTGTACGGCGAGTCGATCGTGAGATCATCAAGGGTAACCTCCGCGCTTGTTTTGCCGAGGAGGTATGAAAAACTTGCGTCGACTTGCAGCGGCATGCCGAGGTCGAGACGGCTCCAAAGGATGCCGGACACGAGCTTCATCGATTCCTCCGTATCTGCTTCCCGCTCAAGAATTGAGGCCATGGTGACTATCTCTTCAAGGGTTCGGGAGGAGGCTTCTATCTCCTCACGCAACGACTCGATCGACGCGGTAAAGGTCTCAGCCATGAGTTCCAGAAACTGCCGTGCCGTGTAGGTCTCTGGAATGTGGTAGGTCTCTGGGAAAAGGTAACCCTCATACGGTCCAGCGAGCGCTAGAAACGCGTCGTCTTCTATGCTCGGTAACCGTTCGACGAGGATATCGTCAATTTGCGCGTTGCGAAGTCCCTCAGGAATGGTTACGCGCACAAGCGGTATACCGTGCGTGCCGCTCGTTACCGCACGCGCGATTTGCGGCGTCGAGAGCGATTCATTGAATTGGTATACTCCCGCCTGCACTCCCCCTTCACTAAACTGCGCGATGAGCACGAGCTGCAGCATGAGCGCAGAGCGGACCACCTTCCGTTCTTCAAGAATCTCGGCAGCGCCGACGAGCGTCGTTCCAAACGGAATTTCGATGCGTTCTCCGGTCGGAAAGAGGGCGGGTGCCCTCAGTATTGAAAGCCCCCATGCTACTATGCACACTAAAATTCCCATGAGCAGGAGACCAACCCACCATACGCCGCGTCGGTCCGGCACGCTCATACCCTCTCCAAATGGTACTGGATCGTGAGACACCATAGGTTAGAAATTTCCTGTCGGCAGATTAGGAGGAGGTTCAGCGCGCGCTGAAGGAATGCGCCCGATGGTTGGTGTGAGCGCCACTTTACCGGGCAGGTGGAAGATGGTGGCCAGCTCCTCGTTCGTCATAATGAACTCCTTATCGCCTTGCGTTTGTGCTTCGTAGTACCGTCGCTTGTACTCATCGAGCTCACGAGTTTTAAAACCGGCTCGTTTTCGGCCAGATGGATCCTGCCACCAGGGCCAGTTGACGTCGGTACGCCACTTGAGCCCGCACGAGTTGAGGCGGTTGTCGTTGTACTGGAACCACGCCGAAATGATTGCCCCGATCCGCTCTCCAGGGAGAAAGTGTCCCTTCTTTGCCGCGTAGAAGGTGCGGATTGCGGTATTGAACGGCGTCTTTGAGAGGCTACGCTCGAGCGCCTTAATGACGTCACGCTCGCCCTCGGTCAGTCGAGGCATGCCCTCGAGTTCGATTGGAGCCTTTCCCGTCTTCTCGTCGCGACCTGCTATCTTGTTGATCTCTTTCTTAATATCGTCTTTCCAGTCCGGCTTGCCGAAACCGAGCGTACCGGTTTCAAATACTTCGTCGCGGTGGGCACTGATGAGAATCTGCACCCAGATACGTTCGTGCGGGCCGATGCTCGCCATCATGTCGATCATCTGCGTAATGGGGTCGATCTTAAACTCTTCCTTGGGATCTTTATCGAGTCCGTAATCGATGTAGGTTTTGATCGGGTACGGGTCAGGTTTTTTTAGGCCGAAGTGAATGCTGAACCCATCGAACTCCTTGAGCTCGGGATCAATTTCGGCGGCGTAATCAACGGGCAGTTCACGTACCTCGATGCCGGGGTACTGCGAGTAGAGTTGTGTCTCGATGATATTCTTGAACTTCTTGCGGGGCGTATTGATGTAGAAGTGGATAGTTCCCCCTTCTGAAACAAGTTCAAGCGCAAACACCGGGGGATGCTTGCCGTCCCAGTAGGTCTGGAAGAGGTTGTCAGGGCTTGCCTTCTGGTAGAGGTGCGTGAGCACCAGCTCCATCGCGAGCGGCGACTTGAAAATCTCCTCAGGCAGGAGGATCTCAAGCGTGACCCGTCCCTGCTCGAGCTTGAAATGCTTTTTGATGTAGTTCATCCACTCCTCAAAGAAGAGGTAGAAGAGAGTGATCGGGAGCCAGAGAGGACTGAAGGCGATGGCATACGCCAGAATCCGCTCGAGGTCAGTGCCGGTCACCAGGATGCCGGTGACCACGAGCGCGGCACCCAGCAAAAAAAGAACGACCGCCGAGTTGACGCCGAATCCCTCAAGCCACTTCAACAGCCCCGCAAACATGTGTGTGTATTGTATCACTACCAAAACACCCACACGCAGCCGCATGTGGGTGTTTTGCTTTTCTGCAGTGTGTACTACTCGATGATTGCGTACTGGCCGTTTGGGAGACGACGGAAGAGCGTCGCGTCCTGCAGATTTACCACAATGGTATTGTCCTTCACGTAGCGTTCTTTCCGCACGCGGTCAATGATTTCTTCGCGCGTAAGCGGACCGTTTTTTTTCAAAATTTCACGCAGCACGTCCTTTACGACACCTGCGCTGTACCCCCACTCAGTCAGTGCGTAGAGCCCGCGGCCGACGAGCACAAAGCGCTGATCCTTGATGAGCTCGTTGTGGCAGGTGGCGACGTGCGCTTTGCGCGCGAAAAGTTCTTCGATTGCTTCTGCCACTTCGCGAAAGTGCATTGGCGATCCGTGGCGTTTCACCGCAAGGTAGGCGAAATCCCGAATGCCCTTTGCTCGAACGTTCGGGCTTGATGCAATTCCCCACTCGCCGAGCGGATTCTGTGCAATAACCTTTGAGAGCGCCAGCCACCGCTTGACGTACTCGGCGTTTCGGTACGCTTCATCAATGGTGTCCAGTCGCTCGAGGAACCGTGCGATGATTTCTTCTTCGCTCATCAGCTCCTCCTCACCGAGCGTATCGTGGATATGGGCGAGCACTCGCTCTACTTCGGCAGCCAGTGACTGTTCGATACTCCATCGGTGGTGAAACTGTGCATTCTCCTTGCTGCGGTTAAAGGCTTCGCCGAGCACGAGGAGAAAATAGAGGTGGTTGGCCGTCGACGGATCGGGGCTCAACTCTTTGAGCAGGTCCTGCTCAGCGATGACGCCGCCGAGGTTGCCGATAGCCTCCTTGAGCTCGTCGAAGTGCGAGGCAAACTCCTTGTAGACATCGGATTTCTGGATGGAGAGAATGCCGTAGTTTTCGATTTGGCGAACCCGCTCTCGCGTAATGCCGTAGGTCTGGCCGATCGCCTCGAGCGTGTGCGTCTGGGCTCCCGCGCCGAGTCCGTACCGCTTTTCGAGAACGTCGCGGGCACGATCCGGGAGCACCGAGAGGAGTTTCTTGGTGACCTGCTTGGGCTTGAAGGTGATGCTTTTCATAGGCTTAATCGCTGGGTTTCGTGTCTAATACCTCCGGGGAGATTGGTCCTCCCCTCCCTGTATGACTCTATTTTTAGCACGGTGTTTCAGAAGCGTCAAGTATGTGGTCTAATCACCTAGCTTTTTTGCGCTGAAGATACTCACGGGTCAATTCGAACGTATGAAATTCAGTATCTTCCCTGGCACATAGACAACCCGCTGTATGTCGCCATCAGCAAGGTGACGCGCTACCTTCGGATCACGCGTTGCCGCGGCGCGAACCTCCTCTTCTGAAGCATCTGGCGCTACCGAAATGGTACTGCGAACCTTGCCGTTTACCTGCACCGCTATGGTGATGCGCTCAGCCACAAGCAGCGCTTCATCGGCCATCGGCCACGGTGCAGCGTGGATTGATCCTTCTTCCCCGAGTGTCTCCCACAGCTCTTCGGTCAGGTGCGGTGCAAAAGGCGCCAAGAGCCGCAGGAAGGTAGCGTAGGTGCCACGCGCAAGTCCCTGTTTCTCCGCCTCGTTCACAAAGATCATGAGTGCGCTCGTAGCCGTGTTGAACTTGTAGGCACCGATATCGCGGGTCACCTTGTCTATGGTCCGGTGGAGAAGCTGGGTAGTATCGGCAGATTCCTCAGCCGCGAGGTGACTTGCCAGTCCGTTAACTCGTTCCAGAAACCGCCGTATGCCGATAATGCCGCCCATGTCCCAGGGATAGTTTGACGGCTCACCGTAGGGTCCCATGAAGGCAAGGTACATCTTTACGGTATCCGCTCCGAGGCGAGTTACCTGCTCGTCGGGATCGATGACGTTTCCCTTTGACTTTGACATCTTGTTGCCATCGGGTCCAAGGACGAGACCTCGATTGATGCGCTTTCGGTAGGGCTCGCTGTCAATGACGAGTCCGAGGTCAAAGAGCGCCTTCTGCCAAAACCGGGAGTAGAGAAGGTGCATCGTGGTATGTTCGGCACCCCCAAAGTAGATATCGACCGGCATCCATTCCTTTTGCCGTTCGAGTGGTGAGAGCGAAGCGCTATTGTGCGCGTCGAGGTACCGCAAGAAGTACCAGGAGGAATCTACAAAAGTATCCATCGTTTCCACTTCCGGCGTCCATCCACGACCAAATATTTTTTCCGTGCGCTCCTGCAGTTCAGCGCTCTTGGCGAGGGGCGGTTCACCGGTGGGGGTGAAGTCAACATCGGCGGGCAAGAGCCACGGCAGGTGCTCCTGAGGGATAGGATGCGCCACCCCTTGTGGGTCGTAGACGATAGGGATGGTCACGCCCCTGTAGCGCTGCCGACCGACCGACCAGTCGCGCAGGCGGTACGTTGATTTCATTCTTCCCTGGACTTTCTCCACGATTGCTTGCTTTGCCTCCTCTGAATCCATTCCATCAAATGCTGCGGAGTTCGTAAGAATTCCTGTCCCCAAAAACGGTAGCGCATCCTCTCCTGCGATGACCCGAGTTATCGGAATATTAAACTTCTGGGCGAACGCAAAGTCGCGTTCATCGTGCGCCGGAACGCCCATAATTGCACCGGTGCCATAGCTTGCCAGCACGTAGTCAGCGACAAATACGGGTATGCTCTCTCCGCTTGCGGGATTTTTTGCACGCACACCCCTAAGTTCAATGCCGGTCTTTTCTTTTGCGGCATTCGTACGCTCTCGTTCGTCTTTCCGGGCCGCTGCGTGCACGTACGCTTCGATCTCCTCCGCATTTTCAAACACCATCCGGTTATGTGCGAGTGCGCCCGTAATCCATGGGTGCTCCGGCGCCAGCACGAGGTACGTGGCACCAAAGAGCGTGTCGGGTCGGGTGGTAAATACCGTGACCTGTGCGGGGTTCCACTTCTCGTCGCGCCACTCATTGTTGCGAGGGTCGATAGTAAATTCGATGGTAAAATCAATCTCTGCTCCTTGTGATCTTCCGATCCAGTTGCGTTGCGCTTCCTTGATATGTTCCGGCCACTCCAGCGATTCGAGGTCTTCGAGCAAGCGGTCAGCGTAATCTGTGATGCGTAAGAGCCACTGCGGCATTTCGCGCTTTTCGATCATGTCCCCCGAGCGTTCGCAGGTACCATCAGAGAGAACCTGCTCGTTGGCGATCACCGTGTTGCAGCCGGGACACCAGTTCACCATGCCGGTACCTCGATAGGCAATGTCCTTTTCGAAAAACTTCGTGAACATCCACTGCGTCCAGCGGTAGTATT
>CAZKXF010000009.1:0-11738 GCA_964556805.1 uncultured Candidatus Saccharibacteria bacterium | reverse complement strand
CAGGTCTTGCCCTCGTGTCCGGAACGTCCCGGTTTGTGTTGCCGGATGATACCTACCTCATGCCGAGCGCGTCGCTGGCACTCTCGCAGTCTAAGACGGGGTTTTCGCAGCCGCCCAGTGTGGTTCGTGCCTACGATGGAATGGGCAGAGAGCTTGCGGTATATCCAAACCTTACGGCAGAGGTGCCTGCAAGCACTACGCCCGCTGTCGCTGCTGCGCCGACAGCATCTCAGAAGCGCGCGGCAGCGTCGCCAGCGGTCCCGATGGTGAGTGGCAGCGCGACCGAAGAGAAGGAGATACCGGCGATTGAGAACAGCAAGACCAGTTCTCTGGATGACGTGGTCTCGGAACAAGTACCACCGAGCACCGAGCAGGCGGCTGCTGCGGTCGACACGCAGACGCCACTCTCGCGGAAGGCTGTCACCTCCTTTGCGTTTATCGGCATGCTCTTGATGGCTCTCCTTGCGCTCTATAGCCACAAGCTGGTATAACCTCGACAGACCTCAGTTCAACGCGGCAACTACTCGGAAGGGAGACGCCATGAGCAGTGCACAGGTGGTGGCGCAAAAGAGCGCAGGCCCTAGCTACATCCGATTTTCGCACCGTTTCCATCCGACATGGTGCTCGACCTTCCTGGACATTTCTCGTGATCGGAATACCGAGCTGCACAACCCTGCAACAGGCATTGTGCAGGGCGTGGCGATTTACGCGGCGATCGGCGAGTATGTCAGCATGTTGCAGCCGGGTTATCAGGTCGTCGAATTTTCGGTTCGGTTTCTCCGCCCGATTCGCGTCGGGGATACCGTGGACATCTTCCTTGCGGTTGGAGACCCGGGTCATCGAGGGAGGGTTGAGGCAACCTGCGACATCAAGCTGCAAAGCGGGAAGAGTATCTTCGCAAAGCCTGTCTCCCTGGTGCTCTACCCGTACTCCAACATACATGAGGAGGGAAGATGATTCCGTGTAAACTTGGCCGCGCGCATGCGCGGCCGCTTCTTGTTTCATCTGCTATGATTAGAGGGCATCAACGCTGCTTGTATGGCAAAACATCCCGGCCACGTACAGATACCCACAGATCCCGCAGAGCGCGAGGCGGCGGGTCTCGATGCGGCGCTCAAAGCGATGCGAGAAGACGAGGAACTCTTGCCGGTAGAAGATTCTGCAGTCGATGCACCCACTGACCCCGCAGGAGCAGAGAAAATACTTGTACCGGTTTCCGATCGACAGCGTATCCGGCTTTTGCTCGTAACTACCGACACCTCAGTCTTCGTGGAAGGCAGCCAGCTCTATAACGAGTACCGCGAACTTGCCGAGTACTTCGACGAACTCCACATCATTGTGCTCTCTGACCGTGCGCAAGCACTGCCCGATTCGTTACGCCTGGCAGAGCGGGCATGGGTCTACGCCACAAACTCGCGCTCGATGCTCTTTGCCATCTACGATGCCTACCGCATTGCCGGCAAGCAGCTCTCGTTTGCAGCAGGATTTCGCGCCGACGCCATTGCAGCGACCAATCCATTCGAAGCAGGTATCGTTGCGTACCTTGTCGGCCGTCGGTACGCACGACCGGTCCAGGTGCACGTTTCGCACAATCCATTCGAATCCTACTTTGTCTCGGAGCGGGAGGGTAACAACTGGCGGCGGCTGGCGGCTCGCTTTGTGTTGCCGCGCGCTGACTGCCTCGTAGCACGATCGGAGCGGATCGGCGAGATGCTCACGAAGCGGTACCGTGACCGCACCGACCGTCTTATCACCTTGCCGCCGTTTCGCGACCTCTCGTTCTTCCGAGACGCCCAGCCGGCGTCCGACCTCCACGTGCGCTACCCGCAGTTCAAGTTCATCATACTGGCCATCGCATCGCTCCATGCGCGTAATAAGATTGATTTTGCGATCGATGCCTGTGTACACACCATTCGCCAGTACCCTACGGTAGGTCTCGTGATCGTGGGAGACGGTCCGGAGCAGGGTCGCCTCAAAAAGCGAGTTCTTGCAGCGGGCGTGCACAACCAGGTGGTATTTGAGCCGGAAAGTGAGGATGTTGTGTCGCATCTGAAGACGGCAAATCTGCTCATCAGTACCGCAACCTCTGAGGAGGCAGATGCGACGCTTGCGGCCGCGGCCGCGGCCGGGCTGCCGGTCCTCACGGTAGCAGGTGGCATCGCCGACACGCTCTTTGAGGATAAGGTCAATGCCTTTGTCTGTCCTGCTGATGATATGGTGTGCTTCCAGGCGTGCATCGGTGAATTTTTAAGCAACAACCAGCTCCGGACAACGTTTTCGATCAATAGTCGTTCTGCTGTGTTCTCGGTCGTCGAGCAAGATGCTGCTGCCTACCGGGCTGCGTATGCGCAGGCGGCGGAATCGTGCGTCGTGAGGACTTTTCCGGGCCCTGATGCGCCTGAGCAAGCGTAACTGCGCGTGCGTGCTATAGTTTTCTGCATTATGCGAGACGTACTCAGATGGGTAGTGCTTGGTGGAATCTTTGTTTTGCCGTTTGCTGCGCTCGTGGTGGCGCACGGCATGCTCTTTCCTTTCATTACGGGGAAAAACTTTACGTTCCGAATCATTGTTGAAATCATGGTCGCTTCTTGGGCGGTGCTCGCGCTCCTCGATCGCGCATACCGACCAACGTTCTCGTGGATACTTGCCGCGTTTGGAGCTTTCGTTGCCGTGATGGGTGTTGCAAATGCGCTGGGCGTCGCCCCGGAGCACAGCTTCTGGAGCAACTACGAGCGCATGGAAGGTTACATCACACTCCTGCACGTGTTCGGGTACTTTGTCGTTACCGCATCGGTTCTGACGACGGAAAAACTCTGGAATGCGTGGCTCAATACGACGCTCCTAGCCTCGGTCATCGTGACCCTCTATGGGTACGCACAGCTGGGCGGTCTCATTGAAATTCGACAGAGTACCTCGCGCGTTGATGGGCCGTTCGGTAACGCTGCGTACATGGCGGTGCACCTGCTCGTGCACGTTTTCTTTGCGCTTCTCATGCTGGCGCGGAGTACGAAAGCTGCGTGGCGCCTGGGCTACGCGCTCATCGCCGCTCTCGCCGCGTTTTTGATCCTCTTCACGGCAACGCGCGGAGCGCTCGTGGGACTGGTGGGGGGTCTCGTGGTCACAGCACTGTACATTGCTGTGTGCGAGCGAGAGCATCTTCGTATCCGAAAGATCGCCATCGGTTCACTTATTGGTGTGGGGGTGCTGGTCTCGGTATTTTTCGCCATCAAAGATACGTCGTTTGTGGCCCGCAGTGAGGTGCTCAGCCGTGCTGCCTCTATTTCGCTCGATGCTGGTTCTACACGCTTTACGCTCTGGAGGATAGCGCTCAAGGGAGTAGCGGAGCGGCCAATCTTGGGTTGGGGGCAGGGGAACTACAGTAGGGTGTTCGTACAGTACTACGAACCTTCGCTCTACGGTCAGGAACCGTGGTTTGACCACGTCCACAACACACTGCTCGATTGGCTGGTAGCGGGGGGAATAGTGGGACTTGCGGCGTACCTCTTTACTCTCGGAGCAGCGGCATGGTACGCCATGGTACCCCCGCGGCGAGAAGGAGAGACGCTCTCACTTACTACCGTCGAGCGGGGCATACTGCTCGGACTGCTTGCTGCCTACTTCATTCAAAATCAGTTCGTATTTGATAACCTCATCAGCTACCTGCTGTTTGCAACCATCCTTGCGCTCTTGCACCAGACACGAAAGCGTACGCTTGCCTCGGTCGATCGGATTCGCGTAGAGAAAGAAGTGGTAGTAACCTTTATTGCTCCTGCACTTGCACTTGTACTCCTTGCCACGGTATACACGCTCAACGTTCCTCCCATGCGCGCCTCCTTGGCTCTCATCGACGCGCTGACCGCTGCGAATGCTGGGCTGCAGGAAGGAGAGGTGGCACTCCAGGGGCGTAGACAAGCGCTAGAGGACAGCCTCTCGACCTTCAAGCGCGCCCTCGCTTACAATTCATTCGGTACTTCAGAAATTCGCGAACAACTCGCAACGACGGCGCGCCGTCTCTATAAAAATCAGTACGTACCTGCGGACGTACAGGAAGCGTTCCTAGCGCTTGCGCGCGACGAGCTGCATGCGGAGACGAAAGAAGACGCACAGCCACCTCGTGCGCTCATTCTGCTCGGCGCTTTCTATCGAGAGACAGAAAACTACGAGGCTTCGCTCAAGGCGCTTCTCGAGGCACAGACTTTTTCTCCCCGGAAGCAGCGAACGCTCTTGGAGCTTGGCTTTACCTACCTCGAGAGCGGATCGTACGAAAAGGCGCAAGAGATTTTTGAAGAGGCGCTGGCGTACGCGCCCGAGTATGCTGAGGGGCGCGAGTACGCAATTGTTGCTGCCATTCGCGCCGGAGATGAGGTGCGTGTACGGGAGCTTGCGGCCCCGCCCTATGAGGCGCTCTACAAGACAAGCGAGCGTATCCTCTACACCTACTATGCGGTAGGAAACTATCCACGGGCCATTAGCCTCATTGACGAGCACATTGCGGCATCGCCCCAAGACATCCAGCTTCGTATATCGAAATCAGTCATGCAGCACGAAGCGGGAGACACAGCTGCGGCTATTGCAACGCTTCGGGAAGCTGTCAACGAGTTTCCCGAGTTCAGGGAACAGGGGGAAGCATTTATTGAAGAGTTGCGAACCTCGTCCCGACGGTGAACAGAATTATTGCGTACTCCCTGGGTTGCCGGTATACTTGAGAGCGTGAGTGCCGAATCGTTCGGCACCAAATGAAAGTCTACGTGAAGGTCCCCGGGGTGGGGGCTTTTGCGTTTTCTACCATCGGGTTGCTCTGGAGGCTTGGCATGAGGCTTCTTACTTTCAAGTGGGCTAATAACATGAAATATCTTTTCATGTTTGAGCGAAAGCAGAAAGAATGCTTTACACACTGAAGCGTCACCTTTTATATGTTCGCTCGCGATAGGTGAGCAGTCTGGTATACTTTCTCTCACAGGGCTCGTCTCTCTGTACGGCTAGCGGCGGCACTCACAATATAGACTTTCACTTATTTGGAGCTCGCACCCGCTGGCCTTACAGGCAGATGAGTTTTTCTATACACTCCCGCTATGCGCACGACTGCCATCCAGACTCGTCCTCTCTTACCACCTTCTGACGACTTGCGCGCAGTGCTCGCCGAGTCGCTGCCGGCGCACATTCCCGAACGGAGTGTGCTCGTGGTGAGTTCAAAAGTGGTGGCAATCTCGCAGGGACGCTGCGAATCAATTCCGGAAGGAGTCGATGTTGCCGCATACAAAGAGGCGCTCATTCGCCGCGAAGCAGGCTACTTTCTAGCCAAAGACCATCGCTACCCCTATCCGCGCACCTTTACGATTACGGAAGGATCCCTCATCAGCTCTGCGGGCATAGACCAGAGCAATGGCGCTGGCTTTTTTATTCTCTGGCCGAAAGATCCCATGGCTGCCGCCCGAGGGCTCCGAGACTACGTTAAGGCCATCCGGCCGGTCTTAGAGTTCGGGCTCATCATTTCAGATTCCCACTCCTCGCCCCTTCGCAACGGGGCGCTCGGGTTCGGGATCGGGTACTTTGGTATCCAGGCACAGTTTGACTACCGCCATACACCTGATATCTTTGGCCGCCATTTACAGTTTGAGCGTCTCAATGTAATCGACTCGCTTGCAGCGAGTGCTGGCGTGGTGATGGGAGAGGGAGGCGAGTGCACGCCCCTCGTGCTCATTGAAGAGATTCCCCACGCAACCTTTGCAGAAGAGGAGTCGCTCGATCCCATGCTTCGGCTGCAGGTACCACTTGCTGAGGACGTCTTCGCACCCTTCTTTGCTGATGCGAAGTGGCAGCGTGGAGGCGGGGCGTGATCTATACTGAGAGTATGAGAGACGCACCCGACTTCATTCGCGCGCAGGTACCGCTTACACCGTATACGACTTTCCACATCGGTGGGCCAGCCGAGTACTTTGCGACGGTCGATAGCGTGAGCGGGCTGCGAGAAGCGGTGGTCTGGGCGCACGGACAGCAGCTGCCGGTGACGGTGCTCGGAGGAGGGTCGAATGTCCTCATTGCTGACGAGGGCATCAGGGGACTTGTCGTTAAGAACGAGATCGGCGGGGTGACCTTTCGTGAAGGCGGGGCTGCGGTGGAAGTGACTGCTGGTGCGGGGGTCCTGTGGGATCAGCTTGTCGAGGAGACGGTCTTGCGTGGACTGTGGGGATTCGAGAATCTCTCGTGCATTCCGGGATCGGTAGGCGCCACGCCTATCCAGAATGTTGGTGCCTACGGGGTTGAGGTAGCGGAGCACATCGTCTCGGTGGAAGCGTACAACATCGCCCGTGACGCGGTGGTGCACCTCACACCGTCCGAGTGCCGTTTCGGCTACCGCGATTCACTCTTCAAGCAGCCGGAAGGGAAGAACCTTATCGTGGTCGCGGTACGCTATGCGCTCTCCACAGATCCTGCCCCGCGTTTGCACTACCGTGACCTTGCCGAGTGGAACCGCACGCGCGAAGCACCGCTCACCCTTGCGGAAATCCGCGCAGCGGTCTGTGCCATCCGTGCGCGGAAGTTTCCCGACTGGTTGGTAGTAGGAACCGCCGGCTCGTTTTTTAAAAACCCAATTATTTCAAAAGAGCATTTCGAGGAGCTGCAGGAGCGGTACCCCGACCTTCCCGGTCATGTGGTGCGGGAGGAAGAAGGTCAGTCCCAACAAACCGGCAGGGTAAAGGTGTCGCTCGGATGGATTCTTGATCGGGTGCTCGCTCTGCGCGGGTACCGGGAAGGGAACGTTGGTACGTACGAAGGACAAGCGCTGGTACTCGTCAACTACGGAGGTGCAACAGCGCGCGAGGTGAGCGCGTTTGCCGATGCGCTTGCGGAAAAGGTTCGTACCGCAACTGGTATCGAGGTGGTGCGTGAAGTTAGTTCATGTTCGTAAACGGTGTGCGCAGCGATTCGGAAATTTTTTTTACAAAAACTTTGAACTAAAAAGTTTTTGTGTTATCCACACAAAAACTTTTTAGTTTGTTGTGCGCGATGTTGTTGTGAATGATAATTGAGTTAAGGCAGATGTTTTCTTTTTCCATATCAAACAAAGAAAACAATGCGGTCGAATTGTTAGGCACGTAACGTCAACCAACATCATGGCAGCAAAAAAGCGATCAGCCCGAAAGTCAGCCAAGAAGGCTACGAAGCGAAAGGCAACCAAGCGAAAGTCAGCCAAGAAGGCTACTAAGAAGACAGCACGCAAGCGTCGTCGTTAATCGGCGATCCGAGCATTGTCTCTCACACCGTCCTCTCTATGAGGACGGTGTGTTCGTTCTGTGGTATCCTGGTGGTCATGTCGTTTCTCGATCGCTTTTTTGGCCAGTCTTACAGCCGTGAATTAGCACGTGCGGAGGCGCTCGTACCCGCCATTGGCTCCTTTGAGGAGTCGCTCCTAGCCCTCGACGAAGCTTCTCTGGCTGCTAAAACCGACCTGTTTCGAACGCGCCTCGCCGACGGAGCAACGCTCGACGATATCTTGCCAGAAGCGTACGCCCTCGTGCGCGAAGTGGCGCGCCGTACGCTCGGTGAGCGTCACTACGATGTGCAGCTTATTGGCGGCATCCTGCTGCACTGGGGAAAAATTACCGAGATGCGCACCGGTGAAGGAAAGACGCTCGTTGGTACGCTTCCTACCTACCTCAACGCGCTCGCAGGCAAAGGCGTACACGTCGTGACGGTTAACGACTACCTTGCGCGCCGCGATGCAGCATGGATGGGACAGGTGTACGCTACGCTCGGGCTCTCGGTGGGCATCATTAACCACGACGCATCATACCTCTACGATCCTGGCCACCGCGAGGCAGACGCAACGCGTGACGCGGAAGGATCATTTCGTGTCGTGTACGACTTTCTGCGACCGTGCACGCGTCAGGAAGCGTACGCTGCCGACATCACCTACGGTACAAACAATGAATTTGGGTTCGACTACCTCCGTGACAACATCGAGTACGAGGCGGGGAACCTTCGTCAGCGACCGCTCCACTTCGCGATCGTCGACGAGATTGACTCTATCCTCATCGACGAGGCACGCACGCCGCTCATCATTTCAGCACCGGCGCAGGAATCGGAAAATCTCTACGATATCTTTGCGCGCATTGCCGGCAAGCTTAATGGCGAAGAGCACTACACCGTTGACGAGAAGCTCCGCAGCGCCACACTCACCGATGCCGGCATTGAACGCGCCGAGTCGCTCCTCGGGATAGAGAACATCTACACCGACCGGGGCATCAAGTACGTACATCACCTCGAGACCGCGGTGCGTGCCAAAGCTCTCTACACGAAAGATAAAGACTACGTGGTGCGCGACGGAGAGGTGGTAATCGTCGACGAGTACACCGGCCGCCTCCAGCCAGGACGGCGATGGTCGGACGGTCTGCACCAGGCTATCGAGGCGAAAGAGGGCGTGAAAATTCAGCGGGAGTCGCGAACCTTTGCCTCGATTACATTTCAGAATTACTTCCGCATGTATGAGAAGTTGGCTGGCATGACGGGAACGGCGCTCTCCTCGCAGGAGGAGTTCTACACGGTCTACCGGCTCGAGGTGGTACCCGTTCCGACACACCGGGCCGTACGGCGCATCGACCACAACGATCTGATCTTTCAAACGGAAAAGGGAAAATTTGAAGCACTCATTCGCCGCGTACGCGAGCTCAACAGAGAACAGCAGCCGGTCCTCATCGGCACCGCGTCGATTGAGCGAAACGAAATGCTCTCTGCTGCCCTCACGAAAGCAGGCATTCCCCACGACATGCTCAACGCGAAGAATCACGAGCGCGAGGGAGAAATCATTGCGCAGGCTGGCGCCAAAGGAAAAGTAACGCTCGCCACCAACATGGCGGGTCGTGGGGTCGACATCAAGCTCGGCGGTGTCGGCGCGAGTGCTGAGGAGGCAGAAGAGGTGCGCCGCCTCGGTGGGCTCTTTGTCATCGGTACCGAACGGCATGAAGCACGCCGCATCGACAACCAGCTGCGCGGCCGCGCCGGCCGCCAGGGAGATCCCGGAGCGACACAGTTTTACGTATCGATGGAAGATACGCTGATGCGCGTATTTGCTTCAGAGACCGTGAAGAACATGATGGGACGCTTCGGTATTCCCGAAGACCAGCCCATTGAGAGCAGGGTGATTACCCGGTCGCTCGAGTCGGCACAGAAGAAGATTGAGGGATTCAACTTTGATGCGCGCAAGCAGGTGCTCGCGTACGACGATGTACTCAATAAGCAGCGGCAGGTAGTGTACACGCGCCGGAGAGCGCTCCTCGTGGGTAATGACGGGGAAGTGGAGGCGCAGCTTGACGCAGTCTACGAGGGAGCGCCCGCACTCCGAGATGTTGTCGCGGAAAAGCGTGCGCAGCTAGGCGAGACGCGGTGGTACGCGCTCGCGCGGCGACTGATCTTGCAGGTAACCGATCTTCTGTGGGTCGAGCACCTCGAGCTCATGAACTACACCCGCTCAAGCGTAAACTTGCGAGCCTACGGCCAGCGAGACCCGCTCATTGAGTACCGCAAAGAAGCAAACCGCCTCTTTAAGGAAATGCAGGAGGCCCTCGTAGGACGTTTGATCGAGCTGCTGCCCAATGTTGCTGAGCAGGCATTGGTGCGCGAAGAAGCGGAACTGAGACGTGCACGCGAAGCGGCGCAACTGATGGGTGGGAGCGTCAGTGCCGGAGAAGGCGTGGCGGCACGCACTAGTGCAGAGCGGGCACGCCCGATGCCGGCTGTCGCGAAAAGAGGAAGAAACGATGTCGTCACCGTTACCAACGGCACCGATACGAAGCAGATGAAGTACAAGAAGGCAGAGCCGCTACTGGCCGCAGGTTCGTGGCGGTTGGTGGAGTAAAATTTCTTAGATTTTAGTACATCGCACCGGCAGGAGGGTTCTCTCCTGCTGGCATTTTGTGTGTTCGTGAGGCATGATGGAAATATGACGTCCATACTTTTACGGGTAGGAGTGACGGCAATCGCGTTGCTTGTTGCTGCGGCGCTCGTGCCCGGTATTGAAATCGCCAGTCTCTCCGCCGCGCTTATTGCCGCAGTGGTGCTTGGTCTTCTCAACCTCATTGCGCGGCCGCTCTTGGTACTGCTCACCCTTCCAGTCACCCTCCTGACGCTCGGTCTTTTCATCTTCGTCATCAATGCAACGCTCTTTCTAGCGGCGGCCTCATTTGTCGATGGTTTTACCGTTGCAGGCTTTCTTCCAGCACTGGTCGGGTCATTGGTCGTTTCGCTTGTTAGCGCAGTAGCGAACCAGCTCACTCATGAGTAGCCGGATGAGCACAGTGTTCGGCGTCACGCTCTTTCTTGGTGTCGTTATCGTACTCTCTCTCTGGTCAGAACCGGTAGCGTACTTTGCGGACAGTATTGAAATGGCAGGATACGCTGCGTACGGCACCTTTGTCGCTCTCCTCATACTAGCGACAGTTGCCGCTCCGCTTACCGCACTGCCCCTTGTACCGATTGCTGCGCAAGTGTTCGGCCCCTTCATTACCGGCTTGCTCTCTATCGCGGGATGGACGCTGGGTGCAGTGATTGCGTTTGGGATCGCCCGTACGCTCGGCGCGCCGCTTGCGGAGCGTCTGACTGCTGTTGAGCGGATCGCCATGCGCCTTGCCGGCATGCCGGTGGGGCATCGACTCCTGCTTCTGGTTGTCCTACGCATGGTAGTGCCTGTCGATATCGCAAGCTACGCGCTCGGCGTCATTCCAACAATTCGTTTTTCTGAGTACCTGCTTACCACCATCGTCGGGGTCGCGTACTTCTCGTTTGTGTTTGCCTACCTCGGTACGGCAGCCCTGGAGGGGCAGTGGCTATTCTTTGCGCTTGTGGGCGTAGGATCAGCCGTGCTTTTCTACTTCGGGTGGGCTATACTCAGGCGGCATCTATAACCAACTAGCATGCTATGTTTGTTGATGAGCTTACAATCTACGCAGAGGCGGGCCGTGGCGGCGATGGCGTGGAGCGCTGGCTGCGCGAACAGCACAGGCCACTTGGAGGACCTGCTGGCGGCGACGGGGGCCGCGGCGGCGACGTACTGATACGCGCCGTTCGCAACATTAACCAGCTTGCGAAGTATACGGGCACGAAGTCTTTCCGTGCACAGAACGGAGATTCTGGTCACGGCAAGAGTCGGCATGGGCGCAACGGCGACGACGTGGTGATTGACATGCCCATCGGCTCTACCGTTGAGGTTGCTGATCTCGGCGAGACCTACGAGCTCTTGCAAGAAGGAGAAACCATTCGCATTCTCAAGGGCGGCCGTGGCGGTTTAGGTAACGAGACTTTCAAGTCGTCGACCAACCGCTCGCCCACGGATACGACAAAAGGCAGACCGGGAGAAAAATCTACACTTATCATCACGCTCTCGCTGGTCGTTGACGTCGGCATTATCGGGCTGCCGAACGCCGGGAAGTCGACACTTCTCAATGCACTCACGAATGCTCGCTCGCGCGTCGGCGACTATCCGTTTACGACGCTCGCTCCGCACCTCGGTGATCTCTATGGGTTCATTCTGGCAGATATTCCGGGACTCATCGAGGGTGCCTCAGCAGGGAAGGGGTTGGGACATACGTTTTTGCGCCACGTACAAAAGACAAAGATGCTCGTACATTGCGTAGCGCTCACTGATGCGGATCCGGTAACAAGCTACCGTACCGTGCGGCAGGAGCTCGTTGCATTTGATCCGGCGCTCGGGACACGACCCGAGTGGATCGTGCTCACGAAAG
>CAZKXF010000008.1:8887-12146 GCA_964556805.1 uncultured Candidatus Saccharibacteria bacterium | reverse complement strand
CGAAGCGAGTGCTCAAGCGATTTGGTTTCCGCATCATTAAGGGAAAAAAGTTTTACCTCAGCAAGACGCTCAATGGAACCGTGATTAAAAGTGCTGACCGAGCAGCAGCAGCTTACGCCTACGCAAAAAAAATAACCTACCCAGTTTTTACAAAGCCGAACAATGGGAGCCGGGGTTTTAATGCCCGGATTATTTTCAATGAGCATGGGTTGCGAGCACACATCGCCAAAATGCGTGCAGATCGAGTGGGTTCTTTCTTGGTTGAGAAATTTACGCAGCGGCCAGAGTACCGAATCTTTGTTGTCGGCGGGAAAGTCCAATTCATGTACCGAAAAAAGCGCATTTCCATTATAGGAACGGGCGTACACACGGTAGGCGAGCTCATCGAGCTGCTGAGCCCCCAGCCCGACAAAACACTGGTGCGCAACATGCTGCGTACGCATAAAAAGACGAAAGGCTCGGTGCTTAAAAACGAGTATGAGCTCTTGCTGCAGGAAACGGGTAACATCAGTCTGGGTGCTGAGATTGTGGGGTACCGTGAAAAAATTCCTATGGCAGTTCAAAAGTGGGCAAAACACCTGTATGAAGTTGTTGGTCTGGACGTCTTCGGAGTCGACGTATTTACCAAGGGTGCGTGGAATGATCCGAGTCAGTACCTTATTATTGAAATCAACTCTTGTCCTGCGCTCTCCGGTATCTATAACCTTGGGCACCGAGAAAAGGCCTACCGGATTTGGGATCGTATCATGAGACGTTTTTTCAAAAGCCGGTGAAGAGTAAGGCTTCCTAATGAGATTCCTCGTCTACACAAAAAATCCCGGCGGCAGTACGCGCATTGATCTGCAGGAAGAAGCGCGGAGGCGCCAGCACACGCTCGACATCTACAGTCCACACATTGAGTATGTCACCGCTGCAGCGATTGACGAGCTTGTCGAGCACATTCGAACGTATGATCTCTTTCACTACATGGGCGGCTTAGACGCTGCGGTATCGCTTGCGCTTGATGAGCGTTTGGCAGAGATCAATGTGCCCTCGGTGAATAGTAAGGTGCGCGTGCCGGGGGCATACAAGCACAAGCTCTATCAAACTCTGTGCTTTGAGGCACATGGACTGCCAACACCGAAGAGCCTCTATGGAGTGCCTGCAGCGCCCGAGTCTTTTTCTACGCTTGCAGACCTGCTGACGGTACCCTTTGTCGCCAAAGTGCCAGAAAGTTCTCATGGAGAGGGTGTCTACCTGGTACATTCCGAATATGATCTCTTGTCTCTCCCTGCCGCGACACCCATCCTTTTTCAAGAACTCATTCCCAATGACGGCGACTTCCGGGTGCACGTAGCAGGAGGTTCAGTCGCGTTCGCTCCTTTTAAACGCATTCCTCAAGAAGGGAACTTCAGAGCTAACATTTCGCAGGGAGGAACCATGGCTGCGGTGACCGATGCAACAGAACGGAGCGCAATTACGACACTTGCGTTGCGCGCAGCGCGAGCCATGCGCCTTGACGTATGCGGTATCGATATAATTAAGCACTCCGAGACAGGTCAGTACTACCTCATCGAATCGAATTCGAATCCCGGCATGAAAGACACCGATACCGTAAGCGGCGAATCGTGGACGAGCCCTCTTATTGATCTCTACGAGAAATTGGCTCGAGGGTAAGGCAATTGCACACCAAGACAGCAAAGAAAAACACGGCGCACCTGAAGGTGCGCCGTGTTTTATCTCAACCCATTCAGCTTTGCAAAATTCCGCAACGCTGACTCGGGCATCCTAGTAACTGACGTTGACGCTACCCGATGCGTCGGCTTCTACTGAGGTATTGCCGCCGGTGGTAGTGCTCCGGCTGGAGGTGGTTGCCTGCGTGTTGCTGTTGGTGCCGTTGCTCCGTGCATCGAACGAAGCCTCGATGTCGGCAGCGATGTCAGCAAGAGCCGAACTTACGCTCTGCGCTGTTGCTTCTCCTTCCGCACGCAACTCGGTTTCAACCGAGGTGATGTGCTCGCGGAGGTGGTCGAGCTCCGCACGCGCTTCGGCATCTGCCTGCGCGTAGAGATCGGTGATGTCGGCACGGATGTCTGCGAATACGTCCGTAGACGTCTCGACTGCGCCACTGAGATCAATCTGGGCGCGGATATCTTTGACGAGCGCAGCGGTACGTGCCTTCAGGGCGTCGACGCGTGCGTTCACGTCAACGCGGGCGCTGGTGTCTACGGTTGTCGTAGCATTTGCGTCGGTGTCCTCGGCAGCGAAGCGGCCGCTCGTAGATACCTCGTAGGCGACAGCGCCTCCGATTGCGAGCGCTGCAACAATGGCGATAATGGCGACGACACCGAGGCCGTCGGCGTGCGTGTAGTGTGTTCGTTTCATACGTCTTAAGTCTGCCTTAATTGACAAGTAAGATAATTCGTGGTCGGAAGTTCAAAGGCTAGCAGCCCAAAGGGGCAGTGTGCCAGCCGTACCCCTATCGTACCATACAATCACTCTTCTCTCCAGAGATAGGCAGGGCCGGAGAGGAAGCGTATACTGAATTAACTATGAAAAAACTCATCCTCACCGTGGCCATAGTCGCTCTGCTCGCGGGACCGTACGTGTATCGGGACGCCCTGTGGGGACGCTTCAATGATGCACGGTGTACGGAAGAGGATGCGGTATGGGACCCGCAGGCGGGAGCATGCGTGGTGGTGGGCACCGACTCCGGAGCAGTTCCTACGCTAGTTGACGAGTTCGATCCAGCGAGCGTGCATCGTATTGAACTTTCGGTTGAGGGTGCAGACGGCATTGTTGTGATTGAGCGAGGCTCCGGCATTGAACCGTTTTCGGGAACCTTCGTTCAGCGGGGGAGCAAGGTGGCCGGTGAGGTAACGGTAGATCTCGATCGCGCGGCACAGCATGCGCCCAGCGGGGAGGTACTTGCACCGTTTGCAGTGAGCTACGGCGGAAGCGGAACGTTTGTATCGGTGGGTCTCTTTCGTCAGGATGGCGCGTCGCTGCTGCTTCGCGATTCCTACGAGCTGGGCGACCGTCTGCCGGTTGATGCTATTACAACCCAGGGCGACGACGCGCAAGCATACACGGTGACGATAGCATTCCGTGACCGGCGGACAGCAGATCCAATGGCAGCCGAACCTACCGTACGAAAAGAAGCGCAGGTCAGCGTGCGGAATGGAGCATTCGGCACTGCTGAGGTCACTACGGTGGGCGGCGGAGCTGAGAGCTATCGCGATCTCATCCTCGTAACCGCTCCCGTAGCGGTCGCGCAGCT
>CAZKXF010000008.1:0-8877 GCA_964556805.1 uncultured Candidatus Saccharibacteria bacterium | reverse complement strand
CGGGGCAGCATGTGAGTTCACCGATTACCGTACGGGGAGAAGCGCGCGGCATGTGGTACTTCGAGGCATCATTTCCGATCGATGTGCGCGATGGAAGTGGCGCGGTGATCGGCACGGGTTACGCTACGGCACAGGGAGACTGGATGACAGAAGCGTACGTGCCGTTTAAGGGAGAGATCACTTTCAGCAAACCAACCGGCGGAAGGCAGACTGGCACTATTGTCTTCCATAAAGATAATGCCTCGGGGCTGCCGGAGCACGACGACGCATTCGAGGTACCGGTTGTCTTCAGGTAGCACTGTGCACAGCAGCGATCGGGCCACCTCGCGATGGTACAGTGTGGTATACTAGGAGCAACACCTTAGTAACGTTCTAAGCCAATTCCTATGAACCAGCGAGCCATTATTGTTGCGGTTGTTCTGTTCGTACTCATCGTGTGTGGCATGTTTGCCTACGCGTATGTGCAGAATCGCGCCTCGCAGAACGTGGCGGTAGTGCCCGAGGCACCGACGGAGGAAGAGGGAGGTTTGGTGACACAAATCGACGCCAAGCACTTCTTCAGCGACGGCACGCATACGCTAGCGGGCGAAGTGCTGATGCCAACGCCCTGTGATCTCCTGGATGCGAACGCCATCGTACGAGAGTCAGATCCAGAGCAGGTGACGCTTGCACTCAATATCATCAATAACTCCGAAGACGTGTGCGCACAGGTGGTGACACCGCAACGTTTCAAGGTGAGCTTCGAGGCTAGCGAAGGTGCCGTCATGGACGCTACCTTCCAGGGCAAGGAGGTGCGCCTCAATCTCCGAGAGGCTGGTCCGAATGAAAACCCCGACGATTTTGAGCTCTTCATCAAGGGGTAGGTATCACGATTGAGCGAATGAAAAGGCGCGCCCGCAGGGCGCGCCTTGTACGTTTGTGAGTACCTGCCGTACAATGGGTACTCATGACAGCAATTTCTCCCTTCGTGCAGATAAAGACACATATCGATACCGCGCTGCGTTCGCTCGGTGTTTCGTCGCACGAAATGGAACGTCTCACGACGCCCGATGCGATCCGGGAAGCAACCCTTACCGTAGAGACAACGCACGGCATGGAAACATTTCCAGCCTACCGCGTGCAGTTCAATAACGCGCGCGGTCCGTACAAGGGAGGTATCCGCTTTCACCCGGCAGCAGATCTCGACGAGGTGAAGGCACTAGCGGCCGCCATGGCAGTGAAGTGTGCGGTGGTAAATGTACCCCTCGGTGGCGCCAAGGGTGGTATTACGTTTGATCCGAAAACGTACGAGAGTACTGACATTGAAAAGATAGCGCGTGCGTACGTGCGCGCTATGGCACCGCACCTCGGCAGTGACATCGATATTCCGGCTCCCGACGTCTACACGACGCCAGAGATCATGGCGTGGATGCTCGATGAGTACGAGGCCGTGACCGGAAAGAGCGATCCGGGCATGATTACGGGGAAACCGCTTGCGCTCGGCGGCAGCATCGGCAGAGACACGGCGACTGCGCAGGGAGGTGCGTTTGTACTGGCAGCGTATGCAGCGGAGCACGACATCAAACCGCAGGGACGGACGGTCGCGGTACAGGGGTTTGGTAACGCGGGCGCCGCTATCGCAAAGCTGCTCCACAGTGCTGGCTATACTATCGTTGCGCTCTCGGACAGCCGGGGTACGCTCTACAGCGAACGTGGTCTCGACCCGTACCGCGTCGAGGCAGCGAAGCACAGTGGAGAGACGGTGACGGCGCTCTACTGTTCTGGCAGTGTGTGCAATGAGGAGCTCATGACCCGAGAAGGCGTTGAAGTGCTGCCTGCAGAGGCGATACTCGGCGTACGCTGCGACATTCTGGTGCCGGCAGCTCTCGATAACCAGCTGCGCGTCGATACTGCCCCGGGCGTTAACGCATCGCTCATTCTTGAGCTTGCCAACAACCCCACCACTCCCGAAGCAGATGCCCAGCTTACTGAGCGCGGAATCACCATTATTCCGGATGTACTCGCCAACGCCGGGGGCGTGACGGTTTCCTATTTTGAGTGGGTACAGAACCGCCAGCAGTACTACTGGCCGGCACCTGAGGTGGAGGCGCGACTTGCAAAAATTATGACCGATGCGTATCGAGAGCTTTCCGTGCGCGTTAAGCGAGAGGGCATTACTTTCCGTGAGGCAGCCTACCGTGTGGGGATGGAGCGCATTCATACCGCGATGAAATTGCGTGGTCGCTGCACGTAGCTTTCTCTTGGAGCGCCACCACTGGTCGTAAGATCTGCTACAATACGAACGATATGCATACGACGCTTGCGCGCACCATCGAGTACGTATTCTTTTTCGGCGTACTTGCGGCGACAGCGTACCTGATGTGGCACATTATCGCGCCGTTCTTCACGGCGCTCGCTATCGTTGCCGTGGTCACTACCGTTTGCTACCCATTCTACCGGCGCATCCGTTCACACACACCCTTTGGCAATGAGAGCGTCGCTTCAGCGGTAACCACGCTGGTGATTGTAGCGGTAGTCATCGTGCCGCTCGTGCTCCTGGGCTACCTCATCTTCAGCGAAGCGCGCGACCTCTACGACGCGCTGCGCGGCGGCGAGGGAATTATGATCGATACCCTTGCGGCGAGGGTAGAGGGGGTGGTCCGGCAAGCAGTTCCTACGTTTACGCTTGATTTCAACGCCTACGCCCAGCAGGTGACGGGGTGGTTTGCCGACCGGGCGGGGCAGATATTTGCAGGAACGGCATCTACGCTGCTGCTCACTTTTATTACGGTCATTGGATTCTTCTATGCATTTCGCGACGGCGAAATGCTGGTTCGTCACCTCGTCGCGGTAAGCCCGCTTCCCGACGGCGAAGACTCGCAAATCCTCGAGCGTCTCGCGCGTTCAGTACGCGCGGTAATTCTCGGCACGCTCACCGTCGCCCTCATTCAGGGAGTACTTACGGCGATAGGACTTACCATCTTTGGCTTCGAGCAGGTAATCCTCTGGGGAGCGGTGGCGGCATTTGGGGCCCTCATTCCCGGCATAGGAACCTCCATCGTGCTGCTGCCTGCCATTATTTTTTTGGTACTCGATGGCTCCTATAGCGCGGCGCTCGGACTTACCGTCTGGGCAGCGCTTGCAGTAGGGCTCGTAGACAATCTGCTTGGACCCTACCTCATGAGCCGTGGCGTGACGCTCCATCCGTTTTTCATCCTTCTCTCCGTTCTGGGTGGATTGGCACTCTTCGGTCCTATCGGCTTTGTGCTCGGGCCGGTGGCGCTCAGCCTCTTTACGGTCTTGCTCGAGCTCTACAGCGGCTACATGCACCCTGCGGCACTCATACGGGAATAAATTCCTATGCTTGAAAAGGGATTTGTCGAGCGGTTCCTAAAACTCAATCACGTCGCACCGAATGCGTCGGCTGACGAAATCAGGGCTGTGCTCACCGAGGCGCGGTGGGCACCCGAGGAGGTAGAGGCTGCTGTCATACTCGTACAGGGAGCGGACGAAGTTGCGCGCGCGGCTCTGCTGGAGCGCCATAAGGAAAAAACATTTCGGCCCGACATGGACTGGTCCTCGCAGAAGCTCTCCTCGCTACTGGGAATTGATGTGGTGGTAGACCCTAAGGCGTTCAAAACGAACACGACGCTGCATATCCAGGCGGCGGACATGGGAAGGAGACTCTTGGTCGGGCTCGGTGCTACGCTTGCGGCGCTTGTCGTTGCGCTCTGTCTTGGCGTACTCCTGATGTACGTGCTGGAGGTCGGGCCATTTCGAGAGCCTGTTGACGCGATACTCTAAGAGTTGCTAAATCCCAGACCCTGTGTATGATGTCCGCACACTATGAACCGGGTACTGACGACTGGCCGTCGTGCCGTAGACGCTCTCGGCAGTGAGGGAGCGTGGATCGCGCTCATCTGCCTTGCCGCTCTCTTGTGGTTTTTTGCTCCTGATTCCATCTTTCCCCGCGCGCAAGAATCGAACCCATCGAAAGACAGCGTGCTCTTCGTTGGGGATATTATGCTCGGCCGAGGCGTAGAATCGCTCATGGACCTTTACGGCCCCTACTACCCGTTTGCAGGCGTACGAGATCTCTTTGCTCAGCATACGTTTGTAGTGGGCAACTTTGAGTCGAGCATTCCGGAGCGGCACGTGAAAACCCCGAACTTCACCTTTCGCTTTTCGGTGGATGCCGAGCATGTGCCGGTGCTCGCGCGTGTCGGCATAACCCACCTCTCACTTGCAAACAACCACAGCTACGACAGTGGCGCAGCAGGCTACACGCATGCCCGCCACGTGATCGAGCGCAGTGGTCTTGCGGCATTCGGTCATCCTAACGAGGTCGGTACGTCGTCTGTTGCGTACCAGACAGTCGGCGAAACAAGGGTTGCCTTCATTGGCCTCAATGCAACGTACCGCGCGCTCGACCTTGAAACCATGGAGGATACGCTCGCCGAGGCAGCGAGAGAAAGCGATCTGCAGATCGTTTCCATTCACTGGGGGAAGGAGTACGAGCTATCGGCAAATGCGGCACAGCGTACACTTGCCCATGCCATCATCGATGCAGGTGCAGACGCCATAATCGGGCACCACCCGCACGTGGTACAGGATATCGAGGTGTACCGCAATGCGCCGATCTTCTACTCGCTGGGCAACTTTGTGTTTGACCAGTACTGGAACCGGCACGTACAAGAGGGACTAGCTGTTGCACTCTCCTTCGAAGAGCGAGCACTTCGCTACGACCTCATTCCTGTAACAAGCCGGGAGACGCGTGCTGCACCGCGGCCTATGGATCGTGTCGAGCGCAGCGCGTTTCTCTCTGAACTTGCCCAACGCAGCGATCACTCGCTTGCAGCGCTCATCCGGGATGGCTCGATCACCACGCTCTTTGCGACGCTTGCGCTCGAGTAGGGCGACGGTATCATACACACCAAGTATTTCTATGTTTAACCGTTACGAACTTATTGGTATTGGAGTCAGTATCCTCGTTGTGGGCGGCGTTCTCGCAATAGTACGCTACGGGGGTCCTGTGGGGGTGGTTCGGGAGGAAGGAGCGCAAGAGCGCGAGGATGTGATTGTGGTGGATAGTGCGCTTGCCGACGCTGATATGGCACTTGCTCAAGCGTTGCTTGCGGGTAGCGACTCACGCGGCAGGATACGAGCCCTCATCGTACAGGAGGGCGTGATCGGCAGCGGGAGGGAAGTGCGGGCGGGCGATACGGTAACTGTTCACTACGTTGCCGACGTGCGAGGAGGCACACAGTTTGGCAACACGCGCGCGAGCGGAGAACCCTTTGTCTTTCAGGTGGGTTCGGGCGAGGTGATTGAAGGACTTGAACGTGGCGTCATTGGCATGAAAGAAGGCGGTACGCGGACCCTCATTGTTCCCGCATCAATGGGATACGGCAACCGCAGCGTGGGTCCGGTGCCGGCAAATGCCACGCTTATTTTCTTTGTCGAACTACTTTCGCTGAAGTAGCGGCGATTGCGTGCTAGTATCACCATACTGATGGCATCGCCACTTTCTTTTTCTGTTGAGCAAAGACTTGCCGGCACGCTGGGGCGTGCCGGCACTATTCATACACCGCACGGCGACATCGAGACTCCTGCGTTCACCGTGGTCGGCACCAAGGCAACGGTAAAGGGGCTCACGCCGGAGGACCTTCGCAATGAGGTGGGCGCCTCCGCCGTGCTTGCCAACACCTACCACCTCTACCTGCAGCCGGGACACGAGATCGTACGGGACGCAGGCGGCCTCGGAGAGATGATGCACTGGAATGGCCCCACGCTTACCGATTCGGGAGGTTTCCAGGTGTTCTCGCTCGGTGCAGCATTCGGCAAGGGCGTCACAAAGTTTGCAAAAGGGGAGACGCAGCGTGATGCGGGAGACCTGCGGCCGAACGTCTACAGCAAGGAGCTTGCGCAGTCGCACGGCAAGCTCTGCGTCGTCGACGAAGAGGGTGTCACCTTCACCTCGCACCACGACGGATCCCTCCACCGCTTCACCGCCGAGCGGTCGATAGAGATCCAGCATGCGTTGGCCGCTGATATCATGTTTGCCTTTGACGAGTGCACCTCGCCGACGGCCGACTACGCGTATCAGAAGGAGGCGCTCGACCGCACGCACCGCTGGGCAAAGCGTTCTATTCTGGCGCACAAGCAGAACTACGAGGCTCTCAAGCGCCAGGCGCTCTACGGCGTCGTGCAGGGCGGCCGTTTCGAAGATCTGCGCAAAGAGAGTGCGCAGGCGCTCGCAGATATGGATTTCGACGGCTACGGGATCGGAGGATCCTTTTCAAAGGAAGACCTCCACCAGGCGCTCGGGTGGGTAAATAGTATTCTGCCTGAAGAGAAGCCGCGGCACCTTCTCGGAATCGGCGAGCCGGAAGACATCTTCATGGGCGTTGAGAACGGCTGCGACACCTTCGACTGCGTGGCGCCGACACGACTGGGGCGCACCGGCACCATCTACACCGCTGCCGGGAAGATCAGCCTCGAGCAGTCGAAGTACCAGAGGGACTTCGGCAAGCCTGACGAGGCGTGCGAATGCTACACCTGCAGCAACTACACGCGCGCCTACCTCGCGCACCTCTTCCGCTCAAACGAAATGCTTGGTGCAAGGCTTGCCTCGCTCCACAACCTTCATTTTATCGTGCAGCTCGTCAAACGCATTCGACGAGCGATTCTTGAAAAAAACTACTGGAAGGTGAAGGAGGATTTTCTACGCGCGTATAGGAAATAAAAGACGCGCCCTACCGTTGCAGACGTACAGAGAGGTGGCGCTCAATGCCTAAGGGGCCCTTTTTGCTATACTAGAAGCTCGTATGGGGACTTTTTCTCTTGAATCGGAGCATCGGCCGGCGGGCGACCAGCCGAAGGCTATTGAGGCGCTGACTGAAGGGGTGCGCAATGGCGACCGCCACCAGACGCTCTTGGGTGTGACAGGCTCCGGCAAAACCTTTACCGCGGCAAACGTCGTTGCACACATCGGCAAGCCGACGCTCATCATCGCGCATAACAAGACGCTCGCCGCGCAGCTCGCACAGGAGTACCGCGATTTCTTCCCGCGCAACGCGGTACACTACTTCGTCTCCTACTACGACTACTACCAGCCGGAGGCGTATATGCCGGTCTCTGACACGTACATAGAAAAAGAGGCGATGATCAACGAGGAGATCGAACGGCTGCGCCACGCCTCGACGCAGGCGCTCCTGACGCGCCGCGACGTCATCATCGTTGCGTCCGTTTCCTGCATCTACGGCCTCGGGTCTCCGATCGAGTACGAGCGGGTGCACAGGCGCATCGAGATCGGTGTGGAGACAGGCAGGCGTGAGATGATTCGTACGCTCATCGCGCTCTACTTCGAACGCACCAACGCCGACCTCACCCCGGGCGTCTTCCGCGCAGTTGGCAACACCGTGGAAATTATGCCCACCAACGAGCGGGTGATCTACCGCCTCGTCTTTTCGGGTAACACGATTACGCAGATCGAGCGAATTGATGCGGTCTCACGCGCCATCATCGATCGGGTAGAGAGCTTCTTTCTCTTTCCGGCAAAGCATTTCGTGACGCCGGAGCTCGAACGCAAGCGAGCCATTGCCGACATCGAGGAGGAGCTCAAGGAGCAGCTCGCGAAATTCGAGCGCGAGGGGAAGCTCTTGGAGGCTGAGCGCATCAAACGCCGTACGCAGCACGACCTTGCGCTCATCCGCGAGATCGGCTACTGCAACGGCATCGAGAACTACTCGCGGCACTTTGATGGCCGCAAGCCCGGCGTGGCGCCCTACACCCTCCTCTCATACTTTCCGCACACGAAAGACGGCACACCCGACTTTCTTACAGTCATCGATGAGTCGCACGTCACCATTCCGCAGCTTGCAGGCATGTATGCGGGCGACCGGTCGCGCAAGGACACGCTTGTCGAGCACGGCTTCCGCCTGCCGAGCGCTATTGATAACCGGCCGCTCCAGTTTGAAGAGTTTGAGGAGCGCGTGGGTCAGAGCATCTACACCTCGGCGACCCCCGGAGCATACGAGAAAGAAAAGAGCACGCGGCTCGTCGAGCAGATCATTCGTCCCACGGGACTTATCGATCCGGAAATTTTCATTCGGCCGATTGTGGGAACAAAAGAGGAGGGAGGCTATCCCGGCCAGGTGCAGGATTTCATCGAGGAGACAGAGAAGGTCGTGGCACACGGCGGCCGCGTGCTCGTGACCACGCTCACCAAGCAAATGGCCGAAGATCTGGCTGAGTTCCTCAAAGAGCGCGGCGTGAAAGCGGAGTACCTCCACAGTGAGATAAAAACCATCGACCGCATTACCATCCTCACCGAGTTTCGCCGCGGCGTCTTTGACTGCCTCGTGGGAGTGAACCTTCTGCGGGAAGGCTTGGATCTTCCCGAGGTGGAGCTCGTGGCGGTACTTGACGCAGACAAGGAGGGCTTCCTACGCTCGGAGACTTCGCTCATCCAGACCATTGGTCGGGCTGCTCGCAACATCTATGGCAGAGTGGTTCTCTACGCGGATGAGATGACGAAATCGATGACGCTCGCTATCGACGAGACCAACCGCCGCCGAGCGCTACAGTTGTCGTACAACGAGGAGCATGGGATTACGCCTACAACCATTAAAAAAGAAATCCGCGACATCACCGACCAGCTGCGTACCGAACACAAGGAAGCGGTGGACGTGCTCTTGGAGATCGACCGCGAGATTTACCTGAAAAATCCGAAGGGGCTCATCAAAGAAAAGACACGTCAGATGAACGAAGCGGTCAAGATTCTCGATTTTGAGACCGCCGCTATTCTGCGGGATGAGATCGCCGCGCTTGAAGCGCTCGGTGCAACGAAAAAGACCGCGCAGAAGGGGTAAGAGCCCTGCTGTGCGGTCTTCCCTC
>CAZKXF010000007.1:0-12193 GCA_964556805.1 uncultured Candidatus Saccharibacteria bacterium | reverse complement strand
TCGGACCCGGCGGACCCCGGCTATACCTGGACGGAGCGACCCTGGACGGGGCCCTGGAGGAGCTGACCCGGGAACGCCAGGCCCGCGGCGCCTCGGGCGAGGTGGCCCTGTACTGGAACGAGCGCGGGATGGTTGGGTGGGCGCTGCGATCGATGAGGCCGCGAATCTGCAGGTTGCGTAAGATGAAGGTGGAGTTGACGCCGCGGATGAAGTCGATCTCTGCTCGAGTCACCGGGCCCCGGTAGAGAATAATGGCAAGTGTTTCCGCGCCCGCCTTGCCGATGTCTCGTGCCATCTCTTCGGTTCGGAGGCGATCGATTACTTCGGCCGCCTCAGGCGCGGTAACGAGCTGGACGCTGCTCTCGGTAGAGAGGAGGCGGATCGCGCCGGTGCCGAGACGATGCTCGAGGCGGCCGAGTGCTTCATTAAGATCCTGCAGCGAAACATCCAGAAAAGCGCACAGCTCCCCTTTTTCCATAGGCTCTGCCTTGTAAAACAAGACCGCCTCGATCATGCCCTCGAGGTTCATAGCAGATAGTATACCAAATCCATACCTGCCTCCCGGCCCTTCCTGTCAGTTAGCTATGCTAAGAGTAGCGCGGCGTGTCAATACCCTCCCGCTCGATGGCAAAGTCGGCGTAGCGCGTCTGCTGCTCCACCATGATAAGCCCTTGCTTGACGAGTTCGAGCACGGCAAGAAAGCTCACAATCACTTCCGGCCGTTCGACTGTACCCGCAAAGTCACGAAAACCGATTTTGAACTGCTTGAGAATTCGCTCTTCTAGGCGGCGCATCATGTCTTCAAGGGATACTATTTTTTTTACGGCAACGCTCGCCTGCAGCCGCTGCTTCTTGGGCAAGTTGGTGAGTACCGTCCGCATCGCGTCGCTCAGTGCCGCTACCTGGGTGTACCGATCCGGAAGAAAGAGTGGCGTTGTAGGTGCTCGGAATGTACGAGAGTGCAGGAGGAGGGTACCAAACCGGGCTTTAAGGGGTACGCTTGCATTCCGGTAGAGTTGATAGAGGCGCAGACGGTGTTCCAGGTCCTCAATAGAGGCTTCTTCCTCCTCAGTGAGAACAAGCACAGGTAAGAGCGAGCGCGATTTAATGAGGAGAAGGGTTGAAGCGACAAGCACGAATTGTGCTGTTTCCCGAAGCGGGTGTGCTTCAAGTGAGTTAACGTGCGCAATGTACTCGTCAGCGACGGCAGAGAGTGCAATATCATTGATGAGAAGTTTTCGCTTCTCAATGAGGTCTAAGAGCACTTCGAGCGGTCCTTCGAAGACGTCGGTGCGAATCGAAAAGGCGCGTGTTTCTGGCACCCTCGTATCATAGCAGACTTCACCCGTCCACGTCGTAGCGGTCGGCAACCGCGATTAAGAAGCGGGCAGGTTCGCCGGTTGAGCCTTTAGCAAGCTTATCGCTCGGAACCGACACCATGCGAGGCGCCATATCGATGTGGGCCCATCCGCAGTCGCTTGGGTACGTGTCGGTAAAGTGCGAGAGGAACATGCCGCCATGTATGACACCGCCAGCTCGCGTGTTGCCACTGGAAGGAATATTAGCGATGTCACCAAACCGTCCTTTCGTGTACTGCTGGTACTCGCTCCAGAGTGGTAAAGGCCAGAGGTAGTCGCCGCTCTCCTCGCCGAGCGTCATGAGGCGCTCGCGCACACCATCGTCCTTGGTGAGGAGTGCCGATGCATGCTCACCGAGTGCGATAATCGCGGCGCCCGTTAATGTAGCGACGTCTATCACGAGGCGCGGATTGTAGCGCGTCGCGTAGGTTAGCGCATCGGCGAGCACCAGGCGTCCTTCGGCATCAGTGTTGAGCACGTCGACAGTTTTGCCTGAGAGCGTGGTGATAACATCGCCCGGCCTGAAGCTCTCACCAGAAATAGCATTTTCAGCAGCAGGTATAAGGCCCACGATGTTGCGGGGAATCCGCAGCCGAGCGGCGGCGGTAAGGGCAGCAATGACCGTGGCCCCGCCCGACATATCGAGGTGCATGTCGAGCATGCTGTCGCCAGGTTTTACGTTGAGTCCGCCGGTATCGAAGGTAATCCCCTTGCCTGCAAAGACGAGTGGCCGTTCACCGGATTTTCCCCGCTTTGCACCCCAGTACTCGAGAATGATGAAACGTGGCTTGTCCTTGGCCCCCTTCCCTACCGCCAAGAGTGCACCCATCTTCTCGCGCGCAATCCGCTTTTCATCAAAGACAGTAACTTTGACCGGGAGCGTGCGTACGGCCGCACGTGCGCGTGCCGCAAGCAGAGCTGGCGTCATGTCGCCGCCTGGAGTATTAGCGATGTCGCGGCCAAGGTTCACACACTCCCCGACGGTGATGCCGCGTTCGAGACCTCGTTTTACTGCGGCGTTCAGCGAGCCGCACACGAGAATTTCCTCGAGCGCGTAGCGTGATCGCTTCGATTTGTACGCAGTGTACTCGTAGTTCGCAAGCAGAAAGTTCTCAGCCAGAGTAGCTACTATCCACGCTTGATCTCTCACTGCGCTGAGTGCAGGGAAAGGCATGGGCTCTACCTGTACTGCCAGCTTCCGCAGCTTACTGCTGCGTGCCGTTTGCACTATGTTCCTGCAGATGAGCCGGAATGAGCGTGTTGTTACCTTTGCAAATGAGCCGACGCCGAGCATAAGTGCCGTGCTGCCGTCTGCTCGTTCAACAAATTTTGTTGTTGTACCTTCGGTAAATACAACCCGTGTGTAGCTCAAAGGCGCGACTTCGCACGCTCTAGTCGTGGTGTGAATTTTCATGGTTCTCTGAGTGACTGAGTAGCGTGTCGATACGGTTCATGTCCCGCGGGAACATGGCCGCCTCGCGGATGTTCTTGAGGCCGAGGATCTGCATGGTCATGCGTTCGGCACCGAGAGCGAAGCCCCCTTCCGGAGGTGCTCCGTACCTGAACGCTTCGAGGAACATTGAGATGGCATCAGGATTCATGTTCCAGATGCGCACGTGCTCTAAAAGCTGCTCGTAGTCGTTGATCCGTCTGCCCCCCGAGAGCCATTCGACGCCACGGCACAGGAGGTCCATACCTTCGTTGAATTCCGGCTTTTCGGGATTCGGGTAGACGTAGAACGGCTTCTGACGAGTCGGGTATCCGTAGACGTACACGAAGTCGGAGTTTGTCTCCTGCTTGATAAGCTCGCAGAGCGTGCGCTCATCTTCGGGATTGAGATCTTTCTCTCCACGCACGTCTCGGCCGGTCTTCTCAAAAATTTTCTCCTGCGCTTCACTGAGAGAAAGAGTCGGAGTGCGTTCGAGCATTGTCGGAAGCGTTGCGCCCAGCACGGCGAGCTCTGCGGCACAGCGTTTTCCAACCTCTGAGAGGATAAAACGCACCGTATCTTCCGACATGTCGCGCACCTCTTCCCACGATTCAATAAAGCCCATCTCGGCGTCGAGCGAGACGATTTCGGTAAGGTGGCGCGTGGTAGCAGACGGTTCGGCGCGAAATACCTTGTTTACGGAAAAGACCCGCTCGAATGCAGTCATGACGATCTGCTTATAGAGCTGGGGCGACTGTGTGAGGTACGCCTTCTTGTCAAAGTAATCGACTTCGAAGACCTCGGCACCCCCTTCGGCGGTGGCCGGAGTAATTGCCGGTGCTTGAAATTCAAGAAATTCCTGACTTTTCATGAACTCCCGGAACGAGTCGATAATGACGCTCTGCACCGTAAAAATGGCTCGCAGACGCGGGTGTCGCAGGGTGAGGGCGCGGTGATCAAGCTCGGTGGTTAAATCGAGGTTGTAGCCGTCGGCAGACATATCAAATGGTAGGGGCGCGGCCTCTGCAAGTACATCGATAGCGGTGATCTCAAGCTCTATATCGCCATTGAGCGTATCCGCTTTGCGCATCTTCTCGGGACGCTCATTAACCACACCAGTCACTGCAACAACCCACTCGGGTCTCAGCTTCTTGGCGATTTCGAGCACGTCGGGCTTCCCGAATACAACCCCTTGTACTGTGCCGGTGCGGTCGCGGAAATCAAAGAACGCCATCTTGCCCTGGTCGCGCGCGACGCTCACCCATCCCTTGATGGTAACCGTCTCTCCCGTATTGCTCTTGAGATCTCGAATGAGAGTTCGTGACATGATACTACAGTGTTACGCCGATACGCTCACGTACAGTTTTCATGGTGCGCTCAGCCTCACCTCGCGCTCTTTCGCCCCCTTCCGCAAGGATGCGTTGGACCTCTCGGTCCGTGATACCTGCACGGCGCTCGCGGAGCGGTGCAAGCGTGGCGTCGATGTCTTCTGCGAGAGCCTCTTTGAGCTCCTTATACTTCCCTTTCTTTGCAGCATAGAGGGGTGCAAGATCACTCTGTTTCTTGAATAGGCGGTGAATCGCATAGACGTGCTCTGGCTGTTCTCCTGATGAATCGGTCACGATGCTCATGACTGCCTTCTGTATTTCTTCCCGTGTGGCAAAGAGCGGAATCGTGTTCTTGTAGCTCTTCGACATCTTCTTGCCGTCCGTTCCGGGAACGGTACCGACGTCTGCGCGTATCATCTCACGTGGTTCCTGGAATGTTTCGCCAAAGGTGGTATTGAATTTCGATGCCGCTTCCCGCGCGTACTCGACGTGCTGCTTTTGGTCGGCGCCGACCGGCACTACGTCTGTCTTGTAGAGCAAGATATCAGCAGCCATGAGCATAGGATAGTTAAAAAGACCTGCGTTTGCTTCGAGCCCTTTTGCGACCTTGTCTTTGTAGGCGTGTGCCAGCTCGAGGAAGGAGACCGACACCAGACACTCAAGAATCCATGCAAGTTCGGTATGTTGGGGCACGTCCGACTGCTTGAACAACACTACTTTAGTGGGGTCTACACCGACGGCCACGTAGTCGCGGACTGTGTTGTAAATACTTGCCCGTATTGCTTTTGGGTCCCGAAGTGAGGTGAGCGAGTGGTAGTCAGCCACCATGAGAAAGCTCTCGTAGTCGCTGTAGAGGTCGACGAAGGGCTTGAGGGCCCCAAAGTAGTTACCGATATGGAGGTCGCCAGAAGATTGGAGTCCCGTGAGGAGTCGTTTCGTACCCATGGCGAAATACTAGCAAAAATAGCGCCTCTTTTAAAGGAGGTAGCTTTTTAGATGGGTGCCGCGCTAGCACGCGGGAGCGTGATCGTGAAGGTCGATCCCTTCCCCTCCCCTGCCGATGCGGCAGTCACCGTCCCGCCCATCTTCTCGGCCATTTGGCGTGCGACGTAGAGGCCTAAACCTGATCCGATGACGTTGACGCTGTTGGCGTTGGCCGCACGCGTAAACTTCTGAAAGAGCGAGCGAATAGTTTCTGCCGACATGCCGATGCCGGTGTCTGTCACCTCAATTTCGATGCATCGGCTATTTCGAACTGTATTCAGCGTCACTGTGATAGCACCTTGCTTCGTGTACTTGGTAGCATTGTCGACAACGTTTTGGATTATTTGGCGGACCTTTCCGATATCAGCCCGTACCTGGCACGGACCGTTGATTTCGGTTGTGAGGATAAATTCAAGATTTCGTTCGGCAATCGATGGCTTCATGTCTTCATAGACCGTAGTGACAAGCGAGCAGATATCGAACTCGCTGATCTCGTACTTCATGGTCCCCGCCTCGATACGAGATACATTGAGAAAGTCTTCCACCGTGAGCGCCATGAAGCGGGCTGATTCATGGATGCGAGAGATAGCGAGTGTCGCCTTTTTTGTGAGTTTGCCGTAGGAGCCTTCAAGCAGCATCGAGGCGTAGCCGCGGATAGACGTCAGCGGACTGCGCAGCTGGTGCGACGCGATCGAGACAAATTCTGACTTTGCCTGATCGAGCTTCCGGAGTCGTTCATTTGCGTGCTCAAGATCTTGCGCAAGTTTTTGGATCTCTTCACGCTGCTCTGCTTCGCGAGTAGCACCTCGTAAGAGAAGCAGACTGAAAGCAAGCGTAATGGCCGTGCTCACTCCCGACACAATGAGCTGCGTAGCATTTTCCGTAAGAAAAAGGTCCGAGATACCTATTATGATGAACAGCACGAAAAGGAGGTGCACAAAAGAAAGAGTGCGGGTTGATATCTTAAAGGTTCCCTGTTCCACTACAGCGTAGGCAAGAATGAGAATGAAAACGGGAAGAATAAAGAGGGCGTAGAGGTTGATTTCATAAAAATCGGTAAGCGTGGCGACATACTCTGTACCCGAGAACATTCCCATAAAGAGCACGATGGATGTCGTGATAAGAAACACCCGATTTCTCTCCGTACGCACGGTCCAGATATGCGCGAGTCGCCAAGCGGCAAGCAGAATGATTACTCCCATAACCGACCATTCAAACGCAAGCTTGTAATTTGACATCAACTGATTATTGCCGAGCTCGCACACCGCTTGGTCAAAGTCGGTTACCGCCATGCCGGCGAGGGTAAGCAGAAGTGGAGGAAGAAGGACAAGGAGCGATACTCCCAGTACTCCATATGAAAAGATGCGGTTCTTCGTAAAGTCAATGTATATAAACCAGGATAAGAGAAGGAAGAAGAGAACGTTTATGTAGTCGAGCGTGGACCATACCGCTGAAACGGCATAGTAATTGTTCGTATTCCAAACGAACAGGTCCGCAAGAAGCCATACCGCGAAGAGAATAGTGAACGAAAAAAAGAGCACCGCTTTAGAACGTACCTGTGCGTACCGGAAGGCAAACCATCCGAGTGTCAGGCTAGCTAAGGCCGGCGCTACATGCGCATAGAGTGAAAGAGAACGTACCTCTGCCGTAGTGGCAATGCACGTGTTGATATCCATGCCTCAACTATACCCTTTTCTGTCGAGGAAGGAATGCACACTATTAGGATAACAGTTCCAGTAGTGGCTCTGACTTTCAGCATCAGACGCGATGCGAACAATGAGAGGAGCGAGGCCGTACTCCTCCTTTACTTCACTAAAGGCAGGATACACTACGTCCCGTGCAAATTGCTCCTCAGACTTCGATGTGATGAATACTTCAAAGAGGATGGCGTCTCGAATAAATATTTTGAGAAGTTGTTTGTAGTATAGGTGTGCGTTGTTTCCCCACTGACGAAACCATGACGTCCCATCGCCGCTTATGGTCCGGGCCGGTATCCCCGTTACATATTCGAAGCACTCGTGGTGGAATGGAATGAGAAGCTCGTTCCTTACAGTGCGAACTTCGTCCAAGGACTTTCCAATATGGGTGTTGAAATCTACGATCGTGCGGTTACGGTAGGCACATGTCGTGTTGAAATCAGATGCAGCACTGATGGGCAGCTTGCCGAGTCCACGCTTGAAAGGATTGCCTGTACTGACGAATTTGTCCTTATGGTACTCGAGTATGAATGGCGAAAGTCCTACGTCGTGCGCTCGTTGCAATGTATGCAGGATGTCATGGATGGGAGTTGCTACTTGTCGAAAAACAAGCGCGTGGGGATGAGCGGCGAGAGAGTCAAGTTCTGAAGTGAGCTGTAAGTCTCTATGCACGGCGTGCATCAAGTCTCGTGAATTTCGGCGGCGCATGAGCTCGCCGTAGGCGGTATCAAGATCGGTATAGAGCGCTTCATATTGCACCGGCAATGCGTAGGGGGCGGTTGTCATGGAATCATCACAAGCTCGCTGTAGGCGATGAACACTGGTACCCCTCTGCTTCCGAGCACGAGATTTCAGTACAGAGCGAACGGTTTTCGTCGCATACATTCATACAGGTGTTATCGGTGCACTGCGCGAAAGTATGTGCCTTGAGCCGATAGACGGTATACTCGGCAAGTTCATTTGGTGGACAATATTCTTCATTGCAATCTCGGATGTAGCAGACGCGGGAGTTTGCGTCGCAAGGAGCCTCCACGAGAAAAAAGTAGTCCTTAAAGAACCAGTATTTACTGTAGGCAGTAATGCACACTACAACGAGCGAAACTGCTATAAAGATCACGAGTATGACAACCGCTCGGTCAACCTGCCGCTCATTCATAGCAAAAAGATATCATACTCTGTGCAAAATCTCTCGCTCTCTGTCCACGTCAATGCATTGTAAGCAGCAAAAAGCCGCCAGCACTGGCGCATGCAATGCCTACTATTTTTTGCATGAGCGTAATATGCGACACATCTTCAGACAAGAACGTTGCCCCTATTTTGGTGGAGACTACACTTACAAGAAGTAGCAATATCGGTTGAAAAGCCACAATCGACTGCACGAGCGCAACTGGCCCCAGCATTGCCGCATAGACGTAGGAAAGGTTCGCCCCGTTGTCGACGCATTCGTTGATGACATTTACCATTACTCCCTTTCTGGAGGAGAATGCGCGCTGAAAGGCGTCTTTCAGGAAACCAGGAATACATACTGAAAGAACAGTCGTAAAGAGAATAAGACCTACGCTCGTCCAGAAAAGCGCGTTAGCATAGCTTGATTGTAGCGCGAGCAGCTTGAAAAAAACCATCTGTGCGCTCAGTGCCCCTGCCGCGATAATCTTGTAGAGCGCAGTGTACCAATCCATACGCCTTTCATGCCGGTGATAGGAAAGGATGGCACCGCCGGCCAGTACCAGGCCTCCTGCGAAAAGCTGAGACACGCTCAGTATCTCACCCAACATGCCAAATGCCAGGACGACGCCAAAAAGCGGGGTGAGCTGAAAGAAAGGAGTTACCCGAGACAATTCTGTTCGTGCCAGAGCCTTGAAATAAAACCATAGCCAAACCCCATTGCATCCGCCGGCGATAATGCCATACACTGCACTGTTCTCAGAACTAATTGATGAGTGCCATCCTATGAGCACGGCAAGAGCGATTGGTACTACTGCAAGCGTCGAAAAAAGCATCAGCGCCCGAATATCTCTATTGTCTTCCGTCTCTTTGAATACGACGCTGATGAGGTACTTATCGAGGATGTTGCCTGCGATCCATAAGAAAAGAGTGATACACGCGAAGAGTAACCATGTCATATGCATGTAGGAATGCGTTCAGATACTATGGATAGCAACAGCATTAAGAAGAGGTTACAGCATGAAGAGGCCGGCAAGCGGCACGATGAGCATCCAGAAGAAGTACTCTTCGGGGGCAAAGAGGAAACTGATCGAAGAGCCGGGGTCTATGAGCGTGGTTACGGGCAAGACGTGGTAGCTGTATGCAAAAATGAGCACCGTGCCCAGCCCTGCTACGAGTACCTTTTTAGAAAGGCCTTCAAAGGCGCTCTCTTCATACTCATGTGACAGAAGACGTTCAAAGAGGAGCGCGCCAAGACCGGTAAAGAGCGCAAAGAGTACAATGGCTGCAATAGCCTCCCCATGCTTCCCTTCTGGCGCTAGGGCATAGAGGCGCTCTGCGTACGGAAAATTAAGCGAAATGAGGAGTGCAAGGTAGAGGCCCAGAATGAGGCTGATGAGTGCGCGTTTACCGCGCACGATTGAGTACGCAAGAAGCGATCCAAATGCAACAATGAGCAGCAGAAATTCACGGAAGAACGAGAGTATAGTATCTACATCCATGTCGTACCATTATATGCCCTCCTCCCGCAGGTCTTCAATAAGCTTCTTTGCGCGACGTGTGAGTTTCTGTGGCGTGTCGATCACTACTTTTACCAGGAAATCCCCTCGTCGCGTACCTTCTGCTACACCTTTCCCCTTAATACGCAGAAGTTCTCCGCTTTTGATACCAGCCGGTACTTTGAGGGTGACTGATCCCTCGAGCGTCTCAACGCTGTAGGAGCTGCCCAGCAGTGCATCAGTTAGCTTTATAGGCAATGTAGTAGTGAGGTTGAGACCCTCACGCACGATCGTTGGGTGGCGCGTGACATGTACCTTAATGTAAAGGTCGCCCGGGATACCATTACGAACGGCTTCGCCGCGGCCGGTCATGCGAATCATCTCGCCGTGCTCAATGCCAGGTGGTACGCTGATCGTAATTTCCTCTTCGCTCTTGTGGATTCCTCGGCCACCACAGTGCGAGCAGGCCACTTTAGGCACCTTCCCGGTGCCATTACACGCGGCGCACTCTCTCACGGTCGTGAATGCACCAAGGATCGATTGGCGGGTCTCGCGAATTTTACCGTTACCATTGCAGGTACTGCAGGTTACCATTCCCTCTTTTGGATCAGCACCGGTTCCGTTGCAGACCGTACAGGGATTATTTTTTGAGAGTAGGACGGTTCTTGTCACGCCAAACACCGCCTCCTTAAGCGAAAGCTCGATATCAATGGAGATATCTCGGCCGCGGCCTCGTGTACTGCTGCGCTGCCCTCCGAAGATGTCGCCGAATCCTTCGAAGATATCGTTGAGATCGAACTCAACGTTTTGGGCTCCTCCAAAGCCACCGAATCCTCCCCAGGGAGTACCCTGTGGGCCGGCCCCGCTGTAGGAACGACCATAGGTATCGTACTCGGCGCGTTTTTTACTGTCGCCGAGAACCGCGTACGCCTCGCTCACCTCTTTGAACTTTGCCTCGTCACCCCCTTTCTTATCGGGATGGTACTTTGCAGCAAGCTTACGAAACGCCTTTTTGACGTCCTCTTGCGACGCTCCTTTTTCTACGCCGAGAATGTTGTAGTAATCCTTCATAGAGGTGTAGGCATTATGCCAAAGCAATGACAACGCTACAAGGCGCGCTCAGAGGGCGCGCCTCATCCACAGTACGACTACTGTTTCGTTTCCCCGCTTTCAGAGTTATCATCGGTGACCTCTGCATCACGTGCTGAATCTTCGGCTTTCTTTGAAGGTGTGCCTGCAGTGTTTTCCTGCTGTGCCATTGCCTCGCCGATTTTCTGAAGCGATGCCGAGAGTGCTGCGGCCGCTGCATCGAGAGCGCCAAGGTCACTGTTCTCTTTTGCGCTTGTAAGCGCTTTCATTTTGTCCTCTATATCGGTTTTCAGGTCGCCTGCAACCTTGTCGCCATACTCTTTGAGTGCTTTTTCGGCGGTATAGAGGAGCTGATCGGCGCTGTTGCGGGCGTCAATGAGCTTTTTTTTCTGTTCGTCTTCTGCGCTGTGCGCCTCGGCATCCTTCTTCATACGCTCGATATCTTCCTCCGTGAGGCCTGAATTGGCTTCGATGCGGATCGACTGCACTTTGCCTGAAGTTTTATCCTTCGCGGTCACCGAGAGTACTCCGTTGGCATCAACGTCGAAAACCACTTCAATCTGCGGCATGCCGCGGGGCGCCGGCGGAATGCCGTCGAGGATAAATTTGCCGAGCGATTTATTGTCGGCTGCCATGGGACGCTCTCCCTGCGTAATGTGAATTTCTACCGACGTTTGGTTGTCTGCTGCGGTTGAGAACACCTGTTCCTTTTTTGTCGGAATGTGCGAGTTCTTCTCGATAAGCTTTGTTGCCACACCTCCTAAGGTTTCGATTCCAAGAGAGAGCGGGATGACATCAACGAGCGTAATATCGTTCACGTCACCCTGAAAGATACCGGCCTGAATTGCTGCTCCCGCTGCCACCACCTCATCGGGGTTGATAGTCTTATTCGGTTCCTTACCGAAGAGCGATTTAACCGCCTCTTGAATCGCAGGCATGCGCGTTTGGCCTCCGACGAGAATAATCTCATCGATGTCCTCCTTCTTAAAGGGCGATGCTTCCAGTGCCCGCTTCGTGATTTCGATGGCTCGATCAATGTACTCGCGCGCGATTTCCTCAAGCTTGGCGCGGGTCATTTTGATGAGGAGGTGCTTGGGACCATTCTGGTCCGAGGTGATGAATGGGATATTAATCTCCGTCTCACCCGTCGTGGAGAGCTCGTGCTTGGCCTTCTCAGCTGCCTCGTCGAGTCGTTGGAGTGCAAGAGGATCCTTGCTGATGTCGATACCTTCCGATTTTTTAAACTCATCGATGAGCCATCGCACGATCCCCTGGTCGATATCACGGCCGCCCATGTGTGCATCGCCGTCGGTCGCCTTCACTTCGATGACATCATCGCCTACCTCAAGGACTGTGACGTCGAAGGTACCGCCGCCGAAGTCGAACACGACGAGCTTCTCATCTTTCTTCCGGTTGAAGCCATACGCGAGTGCTGCGGCAGTTGGCTCGTTCAGGATGCGCTTCACTTCGAGGCCTGCAATCTTGCCGGCATCCTGCGTCGCCTTTCGCTGAGCGTCATTGAAGTAGGCAGGAACCGTGATGACCGCTTCGGTGATCTTCTCGCCGAGCTTCGCTTCCGCGTCACTCTTCAGTTTTGCGAGGATCATTGCTGAAACTTCTTCAGGACGGTAGTCCTTGTCACCCA
>CAZKXF010000006.1:8444-12388 GCA_964556805.1 uncultured Candidatus Saccharibacteria bacterium | reverse complement strand
GCAAACGGGGCGCTTCCTAGAAGCAGAAGAGTGCCCACTATTCTAAATAGAGGCTCCATGGATGTACAACCCTCTGTCGCACGTACCTCACACGCAAGTCCAATCCATCCCTTTCTACATTCCAGGCAGCTATTCGAATATGTCTCGGCAATCCCTAGTAAAAGTATTGCAAGTATAACAGCTACTAATCCACCTTTCAGTCCAAAGTGAAAGAATCGTTTCATATAAAGATACTAGCACTTCTGGGCGTGGACCTTCTTTACCAGCACGGCCGTATTTCTATGGAACTCTACGCAGCCTCGATGGAGTTATTTGAATTAATTCTGGCGACTGAATTTCTTCTTGATCAAGAGGCTTAAAGTAATAAGTACCCACAGAATTAAGCCAAGAATCAATCCTTCTCGTGCGTAAACTATAAGGAGAATAGCCATACCATCAATACGGAAATTATTACTCATATAGGCACTAAATTTTGCATCGTTTTCAATCTTTCCTAACAGTTGACACTGAACCCCAGGCTGAACAATTTCACAGTTTGAGTCAAATTGACCGGAACACTCTAGGCATCCTGAATCATCAAAAATCTCTCCAAAAGGGATAAGCAGGAGTCCCCATATACAGCTGACTAAAACTCCTCCTAACAAGAAGTATACAAATCTTTTCATACAAAAATACTACCATCCCAAGGTAAACAAGGGTTCGGGAGTACTGCACACTAGCGGCTAATCTGCTTCAGTGCTGCTTTGATACGTTCGTTGGTGTCGGTGAGGTCGGGGGGGATGCGCTCCATCGCGTCGCGGCATTCTTTCTGCGAGTAGCCGAGGGTCATGAGCGCGTCGATGACGTCGTGGTCGGCCTGCGTGCGCGCACCAGGGAGGAGATCTTCCGCGCCGAACTTGTCGCGCAGGCCGACCACGATCTTCTCCGCGCTCTTCTTGCCGATGCCGGAGATCTTCGAGAGGTAGGAGGCATCGCCCGAGAGGGCCGAGCTGCGCAGGAGCTCTACATCGGCCTGGGTCATGATCTGGAGCGCCGTCTTCGGGCCGATCTTCGGCAGGTCGATCAAGAGCTCAAACATCTCGAGCTCATCTTCGCTCTGGAAACCGTAGAGGTCGAGCGCGTTCTCGCGCACGGCAAGGTGCGTGTGGAGCGCCACCCGCTCTCCGAGCGTGAAGCGCTCGAGTGCGTGCGGCGAGTAGACGAGGTACCCCACGCCCGCAACGTCGATGACGACCATCACCGGCCCCCTCGACACCACCGTTCCCTCTATGCGGCGAATCATTGCAGACATGATACCTGAAAGGAGAATGAAAGAGGAGGTGCTCTACTAGGCCACGCAAGAGATGTCTTGACAAGGTTCTAATTAGCTGGTAGTCTTTCAAGTGCCGCACCGTTGCGGTTTGACAGAGAGGAGAACGGGTCATGCAAGTGGCCGCGCTCTCCCTTAAGACTTGGGTTCTTTTGGCTTTGGCCCTGTGTGCCAGCACAGGATGCTCAAGCGGCTTGCCGCAAACGCATCAGAAGAACTTCGACCGCTCGATCATCAATGTTCCGCTGGCTCCCAAGCCACCGGAATACATGAAGGTCTAGCGTCTTACGGGAGCGGCGGGGCGAGCCTGCTCGCCCCGCCAACCCTGAGACTGGACAGGATGTCTACCTGGTGGTACGCTAGGAGCATAGACCAGTCGGGCGGTCTGAGAAAGGTCCTCTGTCAAAGCCCCCTCTGGCAGGGGGGCATGTTCTCGGGAGGCGAGTCCTCCCAATACGGGCGAGGTTGCAGCAGCGCGCTGCACCCTCGCCTTTTCTATTTCTTCTGTCTAGTGCGTGTGTGGATAACGGGCAAAGCACACGCTATACTTTCTTAATTCGTATGCTGCGTACATTCCACCTCGCGATTTTTCTTACGTTCACGCTGCTCTTTTTGCCAAATCTGGCCATTGCTCACGGTGAAAACTCTGAGGGCACTCACTACATTCATATGACAGAAGAGGGGTTTGATCCCGAGAATATTACCGTGCAGCTCGGGGACACGATTACTTTTGAAAATCTCGAAGAAGATGAAAGGTGGCCCGCCTCAAATTTTCATCCCACGCACACCCTCTATCCTGGGTCAGATGTTCAAAAATGTGGCACGGAAGATGAAGAGAACATTTTTGATGCATGCCGAGGTTTGAAGAAAGGAGAAACCTATACATTTATTTTCACACAACCAGGCACGTGGAGGTTCCATGACCACTTAAAACCTCAGTATAGTGGAGAAATTGTCGTAGAGTCGAACCAGATCGAAGATCGAGAGATAAAGCAAAGAGACACGTCACGTTCGTTGCGGGATCGGCTTACGGTAGCAGCATACAAGGTCTACTACTTCCTTTTTCCTTCAAAGCGCGAAAGAGCGCTTCAGGAAGCTGATTGTTCTCGCGTTGTTCATAACGAACAAGACCTACAGTTTTGGCTCCGTATACTTGGCTACCATCAAGCGCTCGATGAGCTGGTAAAAGACTCAGAGGTTCAGAGAGAGGGAGAAGTCATAACAAACTGCCACCTCAGCGCTCACCTTATGGGTCGAGCGGCTTACTACGTGTATGGTGACAGTGCTTTCGGGGAGACTATCGATCATCGATGTCAGTTCGGCTTCTTTCACGGCATGCTAGAAGCGTTCCTCGGAGAAGCGGGAAGTGATAACGTGGTGCAGACGATGTACGCACGCTGTCTCACTTTTGAGGATCCGTTTATGCGAGGAAACTGTGAGCACGGTATCGGGCACGGACTTACCGTGTACCACGACTACAATATTCTTAAAGCTCTAGAGAAATGCGGCGAGCTTCCTCACTACGGCTCACGTTCGCTCTGTACGCACGGCGTCTTTATGGAAAATGCTTTTTCAGCGCTGGAGCTCGCGACGGTGAGAGATCACGTATCGGAATGGATAGATGCCAAACGTCCAAGCTTTCCTTGCGACTACCTTGCAGAAAATGGTACGAGTGACGATGTTGTGGGAATGTGCTACTTCATTCAAACCTACTTGTGGGGGGAAACAGTTGAGCACTACCAAGTAGAAGAGGTGATCACTCGCTGTTCCAGCCTACCTGAGACCCTTCAGAATGACTGTTTTATGGGGTTTGGATTTAGCTTTGCCTCTCCTCCTGTTCCTAAATCAAACAAGGAGGTGGCTGCTGCTTGTGAACAAATAAACAGTGAGGAGGGAATTCGCCACTGCCTGGCGGGAGCAACCACTATTTTAGTGGGTTCCTGGGGTACCGACTATGAAAAACAAAAGCAGGCGCTCTGCGAGCTCACCTCGGCCTACGCTCAAGATACTGGAGAGTGTAGTCGATCCATTGATGAGATGTTGGACTGGATTCTCGACGATCGGGCTCCTGTTGAGTAGCCCTCGTGAAGCCCAGCTTTGTTGCCAATAAAAACCGGCCCTTCCGTGCGAGGGAAGGGCCGTAGGTGTGCGCACGAGGCGCCAAGTGAGGAGCGGATCAGCGAGCCGAAGCGACCGCGGCGGGCGTGAACCGGAAGTTCTCGAGCGTGGTGCTCGTCTTGCCGCGGACGCCGTCGGCTTCCGTGATTCCGCTCACCACCTTGCCACTCGCGTCGCGGCGAAGCGTGGTGGTGTAGATCTCCCCGGAGCTCGAGCGGGCGACCGCCACCAGCTTGGTGTCGTCGGCCGAGATGATCTCGATCGGCCGCGTGCCGGCCGCGTGGCTGTGGCCACTGCTCGTGACCGTGCCCGCCTTCGGCAGGCCGTCGGCGCCGCAGTTGGTGAGAGTGACGGTGGTGTCCCCCTTGTAGGCGATATGCAGGTTGCTGTACCAGTCCCAGCGGTGCGTGCCGCACCACGAGGTGGCGGAGGACGCCGGAGCCGGAGCGGTCGAAGCTGGGGCCTCCACCGTCAGCGCGGCCTGCTGGACCGGGCTGACGACGGGACCCTGCGTTGC
>CAZKXF010000006.1:5614-8434 GCA_964556805.1 uncultured Candidatus Saccharibacteria bacterium | reverse complement strand
CCCGTGGCCGCCAACAAGGCGAGACCGAGAGCGGAGACGAGATGGAAACGCATGGCAGGGACTCCTTCCGAGAGGTGAGGTTGCCGTGCTGAACGGAACGATCAACACTAAGTCCATTATACCATACTCTAGATTTTTTGCAAGTCGCATCCAAGTATCCCTCAACAAGGCCGTATTTTGTTTTATCCCCCAGAAAGTTCCCAACTCCCTATGAGCTCGGGAGAAGAGCGCAATGCCATGAAGCTAAAGAGGGACAGAAGCAAGGCCAGGAAGTAGTTGTCAGGCAGAGCTGGAGTAAATGCAGTACACTGTGCGTAATCGGCGCACTGTGTGTAGACAATGAAGAGAATCTTAAAAACGTTACAAGAGATAGACTGCAAAAAGTTCCTGGTTGCGAGTGCCGGCGGCGCTGCCCTGGGCGCCAGTTTGAATATTGCCGCTCTTTGGCCTCTCGTGTTCATAGGACTTGCCGCTTTGTACGGAATCCTCTCGGCATCTCCTCTTTCCTGGGGGCGTGCCTTTGGCTACGGGTATACGTTCGGTATCTTCTACCTCGGCGGGGCGCTGTGGTGGTTTTGGGATACCATCCCGCTCGATTGGCTTGGGTTCGGGGATACCTGGATGCAGTTTGTCATCATCTTTTTCTGCTGGGGTATTGTGGTCGTCGCACTCTCACTGTGCATTGCTGCTGCGGCAGCGATCGTGGTCCTGCTGCGCTCCGGCACATGGGCGGCAGACACGTTGCTCTTTGCGGCGACATGGGTGTTTGTTGCTGAATACCTCCGTATGTGGATGTTTACGCTGCTGACGTGGGGAGGAGGGTCAGTACTCGGGGCACACTTTTCGGCAGGCTTTGTGGGCTATGCACTCAGTAACCATATGTGGCTACTACAGCTGGCCGCCGTTGGGGGAGTATTCACCCTGAGTTTTGCAGCAGCTTTTGCAGGCAGCACCCTATGGTGGGTGTACGCAAAGCTGCAACCGAGAGCGGAGTATGCGCTACCCGCTGTAGCTTTGGGAATACTCTTCCTTGGAGTGACTGCTGCCGCACCTTTTCCTCTGGTAGAGAGGACACCACCTGCACCAGGAGAGCTCCAGGTCGCGCTTGTGGGTACGTACTTTCCTGCCACTCTAGAGAACAATGCTAAAGAGAATGATCGACGCCTCCAACAACTGCTTCCGCTCGTTAAGGAAGCGGCAGCTACAGACGCTGACCTTATAGTACTTCCCGAGGATGTGCGCCTATTCGACAAGCTCGATACATGGGAGAGGACTGATTTTTCAGAAGGTTTGAGCACACATCCTCGCTATCTGCTTGATACACACCGCGTTGCAGCTTGGGGCGGGTCGCATAGTCAACTCGTACTCTACAGTTTGCCGGACGGTAAGCCATTGCACACTTCCGAAAAACATTTTCTGCTCCCTCCGGGAGAGTACACTCCTGTCTTACTTGAGATGTTCATGAAACTTCTCGGTCTTGAGACACAACTGCGTATAATCCAGGGCAACCGCTCATTTCAAGCGGGTACCCCCTCCGGCCTCTACTCAGTAGGAGAGGCGCGTATCGGCGCACTCTTCTGCGCAGAAATTCTCTCTCCATCACTCTATGCAGCGCTCGCTGAGCGGGGAGCAAGCATCCTGATAAACCCTGCTTCGCAGGCATGGTTCCATGAATCTCCACGGGTATTCCACCAAACGCTTGCTGCTGCAAAGGTTCACGCAGTCACTAATCGCACATATTTCCTACAGGCCTCTAATTACGCTCCTACATTTGCTATTGCTCCTTCCGGGGACATTGTGGCATACGCACCAGCGGGCGAGACGATCCTCCTCATCGCAGTTCCGTACAGGTAAGGTAATAGTAACTGATGGTTGGAGGAGAGCCTTTTTGGTAGTATGGCGCCATGGAAAAGGACCTCGAGACCTCAGTGTTTAATCGATGGAGGCGAGCAAATCTCTACCGGACAAGCGAGGTGGGAGACCTCTGGAAACAGCTGCCACGTTTTGCTGCAGCCTCCCTACACCAGTCTCTGCTGGCGAGGTTTGCGGGACAGGTCTACCGTGTACTCGATACCATTTTAGGCAAGCAAACGTTTTTTTTCGGAACAGAAAACGAGCACCAAGTACGACTCTACGCTTCACTGTTTGAGAAGCTGCAGCAGCAGCGGTACCTAGCGCGCTACTCTTTTCGCGACCATCGTTACAACGACACGCCGCGTTTTTTTAGGTGCTCTGCTGAGTTTAGTTACCCGGAAGGGGTGACGGATGGAAGAAAACCGAAGAGTAAGACGGCAGGAGGATTTGGGAAAGACGAACTTGTTACCGTCTCTAAGGCCCTCGGGGAATTCTTCGAGCGCTATATGCTAACGCTTTATCGAAAGGAGTGGTTTAGTCGAGCGTCTCTCGCAGAGCTTGAGCGCAGCGGTAAAGCATATCTACATCCTAACCAGCTCTCGGGTTTCTCTGAAGAACAGAAGCAGCGTTTTCCGGCACGGGCATTCTCAGCAGGAAGTGTTTTTTCGTGGATTTCTGCTGAGCGAGTAAAGAATCATACGCAGATACAGGTGCCCGCACAGCTCATTTTTTGGAACTACATTCTCGAACCGGGCGAGCCATTTCTCCGAGAAACGAATACTAACGGAGGAGGAGCCTATTTTACGAGAGAAGGTGCTGTCCTGTCGGGTCTCTACGAGCTGATTCAGAGAGACGCCTTTTTAGTACACTGGCTACTTAGAGTTCCTCCCAAGAAAATTAGGCCTGAGAGCGTAGAAGACGAACGTTTCCAGAGGCTCTATAGGGAGTCTCTCCGCTACGGCTTCG
>CAZKXF010000006.1:0-5604 GCA_964556805.1 uncultured Candidatus Saccharibacteria bacterium | reverse complement strand
GTGACCGTCGATACCGGCGTACCCGCCTTCGTTGTCTTTCTTGAAGATCCTATCGCAGGCTTCCCTGCAATTTCGGTTGGCGGCGGTTGCGGAGCTCACCCGGCTTCAGCGCTCTACGCTGCGTTTGAAGAAGCGTGGGCAATTTATTACGGGTCACGAAATCCCGGCGAGCCTCCTGAACCACTTGTGCTGCCAGCCTCCTACGAGGCGTTTTTCGACGAATCAATGCAACTGCACGATCGATTGCGGGTAGCTGCGAACCGTGTTTATCGAGAGAAATTTGAGAATTTTCTTTCGGGGACCGTCGCAGACTTTGATCCGTCGCTCTACCCGTATCCGAGCTCGTTTGTCTCAGAAACAAAAGAGCTCGAGGCTCTCATAGATCGGGTGGAGGCGTTAGGGGAGGGTTACGAAGTGTATGCCCGCTTCGCGCACCATCCTATCCTGGAAGAAGTCGGCTACTTCGTTGCGCAGGTGATCGTACCGCAGTTTCTGCCTCTCTACCTTACCGAGTGCAACATTCCACTTGGCGCCCAAGCACGTCTTTCTCGAGCTGCATTTTTTTTGAGTACAGAGTACAAGGCGGACAAAATTGAGCCGTTTCCGCACCCCTTTCCCTAGACAACGTGGGGATAATAAGAACGGAGGCATTTCAGGAAAGGTATACAATGCAGGTAATGAAGAAAATATTTTCCTTGGTCCGGTTCGTCGCGCTTCTACCTCTGGTAGCAGCACTCTCGCTCATTGTGTACCTCGCGTCTCTTGCCGCTACGAGCTTGTACGGAGCCGGCGTACAACCAAATGTGGCGCATGCGGATACGCCTCATACAGGTGGTGAGAGTGGAGGTGGTAGCTGTGGTACAGGGTGTTCTGCTGGCAGTAGCGGGTGTGCATCATCAGGATCTGATTCATGCGGAGAGAGTGGTGGAACAGATGGAGGTGACGGGGGTGGAGGTGACGGCGGTGGCTGTGCAGGCTGTGCAAAGTAGCTCTTTCAGACTTTCATGCCTCAACTTGCAAAGACTCTCATAGTTATTCTAATAGCAATACTGCTTACTGCGGGAGCGTATGCCATCTGGACAACTATCCGACCAGAATCTTCGGGGAATCCGGTGGATTACCAGTTGCGAGCGGCTCCCTACTATGGGGTCTACAACTCGCTTATTTCTGGCCAGCGTCTCTTGCGCGTGGCAGTTCCTGCGATGATGTTTGGATACTGGGGGGACGAGCGTTTCCCTTTAGAAACGCTTGTGCAGGCAATCGATACCGACCAGAGCGTCTTTAACGCCCTGCCGACGTTCCTGGAATCAAACGGCTACGAGGTGGAATCAAAGGTATTTATGGATTCTGAAGGCGATGCGAGCCAGGCGTTGTCATTCATCCGTCGGCACGTAAATCCCGAGAAGCAAACTCCCGTTATCGTACTGCAGCGCGCTTCGTCTGATCCTGCCTTTATTTCAAGCGGCATGGTGCTCGTGATGGGCATTTCCGACTCAGATCAGACGGTCACCCTCTACGATACAGTGTATGGCTTCGACTATGTGATTTCCTACGACGAGTTCTCTCGCCGCTTTGCTTCCTATGCAGCTGCCGCCATAGCAGCATGGCCACGTGGCGAAATTCTTTCAACGTTGCGTCCAGTGCCAGCAACTAATATAGGTGATCCTACTGAAATGCGGCGCCTAGGTACCTTGATAATGCACGCTTTTGATGCGAGTTCTTACTATGCGGGCAGAGAGTTTAAGCTGGCAGCGGATAAGATGAGAGAGATGGTATCGGATGCACGGTTCTCCGAACTACCTCGAGCAGTTCAGGTGTACTATCTTTCAAGTTACGCAGAGGGACTTTTCCAGGCCGGTGATCTGGAGGAGGCAAAGCGAGTGCTCACAGAGCAAGCCTTAGCGCTCAATGAAAATTTGAATGAACCAGATGAGCTATGGACTACCCATACGAAGTATTTCGCTACTCGCGATGGTGAGCTCAAGGAGCAAAAGCTTATTCGACCCTACCTTATCCTTGCCCGGATTGCCCTCAAGCAAGGAGATTCCGAAAAAGCAAAAGAGTATATCGACGATGCGGAGGCAATCTTTCCGGAAAGTGAAGCAGTCTCTCTCGTGAGATCACAAATTAGGTAATCTCCCGCACTACATTTATAGAAACCCCTGGCCGAATCGTCTGGCTAGGGGTTTCGGGACACGGGGGACGGATCTATTTTCCCCGCGTGTGCAGGAGGGGGTGCGGGGGCTGACAAGTGACCCGAAGGGTCCCCGGTTGGTAGAGCACGCCGCCACGCGGACGGTTAACATAGGATCCGTGGACGGCCGAGCCGTCTGCCGACACGGTTAAAGTCAGTGTATTGAGAGGATACCTCTGCTCGCGCTTCTCGTCGAAGATGATCCTATCCCCGACGAGCCGCCCATCGCGGTAGTAGACGGTCTCCGGTGGACCGTAGGTACCCTGGTGGGTCATGCGAACAGTGACGTGTCCTCGCGAATCCTCCGACACGTCGTCGAAGCGCATGCTGCCCTCGCTACCCATCTCGGTGCGGTACTTGCCTTCGCAAGTTGCACCGATGAGGAGGGTGGCAGGATATACGTCCCGAGAGTTAGGAACCATATGTGTCGTCCCGCGTGCTTCCGGAGAATGCACTGCGAGCGCGGCAGTCTGGATTCCGTTTGTGGCTGGACCGGCGTGCGAACCGCCGTCTGTCGTCTGGCAGCCGCTGAGGGCAGCTGCGAGAGAGACGAGCGCGAGTGCGGTGGGTGTGCGAATGTACATCTTCCGTCTCCCTCTGCGTTTGGCCCGGTCGGGCTCTCTGCCCATAGAGTAGAGCGCTCTGTTAAGGAGCACAATCTATCCATGAAATGAAAAGTGTGGTGGAGCACATTCGGCAAGTCCATGAAGGTGTGTGGTGTACAATACTTGCGATGGATGAAAATCTCTTTGCCGCCCTGTTTCATGCGTCGAGCAAGCAGCATGCCAAGGGTCACGCTCCTATTCCACAAGATACTGCTTCGTGGCCAGATGAGTGGAAGACAACGTACTATAAAACCTATCCTCGCTTCGAGCGCATACCCCTTGCAGCCTCTCATCCACCCGATGCAAACCTTTTTGAAGTTCTTACGACACGTTCAAGCAAGAGAACATTTTCAGCAGCACCTATAAGAGCAGAGGAGCTCTCTCTTCTCCTTAAGTATGGGTGCGGTAATACCACTGTTATTGAAGACGGCAGATTCCGAAGAAGTTACCCCTCAGCGGGGGGGAGGTACCCACTTGAAGCGTACCTTTTCATACGAAATGATGGTGAGGGTGTTCCTGCGGGCATCCACCACTACGCTGTTAAAGACCATGCGCTCGAGGTACTTCAGCGCCGTTCGTTTAGCGCAGCTGATTTGAGTAGCTATTTTACATATTCTTGGGCGCGGGAAGCATCGGTCCTGTTGGCTCTGACAGCTACATTTTGGAGAAATCAAGGGAAGTATGGAGAGCGAGGGTACCGATACATTCTCTTAGAAGCGGGTCATGCTGCACAGAATATATCTCTTGTCGCGGAAGCGCTTGGACTGAAGAGTGTCTGCATGGGCGGCTCGAATGACGGGGCCCTTGAATCCCTGCTTGATATTGATGGAGTTGAGGAGTCTGTGGTCTACACCATTGCCCTTGGGAGGTAGTCCTTAGGGGAGGTGATGTGATGATCGGGTATCATAATGATATGTCAGCCGGAGTGAAATACAGTCTATACGGCGCCATTCTTATGGGAATGGTTGCAGTATTGGTATTTTTCTCTGATGCGTCTGTAGAGGCGACTAAACATGCTGATTTACTCCGACTCTATGCAGCCGGAGATGCCAGCGGGCTCTTTGAGGAGGGGGAACTTTCCTTTGAAGAGGGGGAAAGGTACGACCTTGGGCGAGCACAAGAGGCATACTCTCTGGCAAGTATTCTTAAGCCTGACGTACATCCTTATCTCTGGTACCAACTGGGGAGAGTGTATTTTTTACAAGGCTTTTTTCCGAGTGCGCTACGCGCTTTTAATCAGCAGCGCACCTTCTTTGGAGAAGAAGTGCCTGCGGTGTATTACATGATCGGTCTCACCTACGGCTACCAAGCTCGTCAGAATGAATCTGCTGAAGATTGGCGCCGGGCCGAACTAGCCTTTAAGCGCTTTCTCGAGATCAAGCCGATAAGCCCCTGGGCACGTACCGACTTGGCGTGGGTGTACTTTTCGCAGGGGAAGTACGAAGATATGAAACCGGTGCTCGAACAAGGTCTGGAAGATGACCCCGATCACCCGTGGCTCTTAAACATGTATGGGCTCTCGCTCTTGAATACTGGTGAAAAGGCTAGAGCCCGGGAGTACTTTACGCGCGCGCTAGAAGGCGCTAGCAAGCTTACGGCAGAAGATTGGGGACGAGCGTATCCGGGAAACGATCCGGCAAGCTGGCAAAAAGGATTGGATGAAATGCGTATCGCTCTTGCAAAGAATGTAGAGATCGCGACCAGAGAAGAGTAGCTAGAAATGCACAGCAATGCCTCCGAGAGGGGCGGTAGCGTGGCATACTGAACATACTATGAATACCATTCTATCTTTTCTGGCGGCAACACCGCTTGTAGCCTCACTGGTTGCCGGGGGAGGAGGCAGTGCCGCAGAATTGCAGCGTGTATTTCAATCGGTGGAGGTGGGTGTTGCGGAGCTCTCTCCCGCGGGAGAGGAAGGAGGGTACGCCATTCCTGCCTCGGGCGAGTCTACTCCGATGCCGCAGTGCAGCTTTACCATCTCTCCTACGACAGTCGGCGTCGGGCAATCATTTACGGTGTCGTGGCCGGCTATTCAGCAGGGGATGTTTGGCACGGAAGCATCCATACGACGCCTCAACAGTACTTTTAGCCAGTCACTGAATCTCAGTGGGGGAAGCTTCAGCCATACTCTCTCTCCGGCTGGTACCTACACCTATGAGATGAGCGTAACTCAGTACGGATGTGGTACAGGAGAAGGCTGCCCCGGCGGGTCGTATACCACCGATCAGACGAGCACCTGTACTCGGACCGTGACAGTAGTCGCGTTGCCCGACTTTACCGCAGAGAATGTCCAAATCGCGTCCGTTACTCCTTCTGCGCCGGCAGCGGCAGGGAAGGATATCAGGTTTAGCGGCACCCTGAGAAATATCGGAGAGGGTTCAACGGCAAGCGCGTTCCCGAACGTATTTCACGTAGACTGGAACCATAACCCTGCCAGCCCACAGGTGGACGACGAAGACGGCTTCTCGCAGAACTCGCTTCCAGTGGGAGGATCAAGTAACCGAACCTCCGCTCCCTTCAGAATTCCTCAGGATGGCAACCATGCGGTACGCCTCTGTGCCAACACTGTGCGTCCTACAGCCAATAGCGGAGATGTGCTTCCCGAGAGCGATCGGTCCAACAACTGTTCTCCATGGGTACGCTTCACCGCCTCTACGGTGCCTGAGAACGGCGATATGTGCCTCAACATCACAGGTATCCAGACAACGGTACCGGCTGGGTACGTGCGCGATGCGTCGGGGAACTGCAATACTACCCCAGAGCTCACCTCAAGCGCGCTCACCAATCTCGACCCTCTTGTTGCCG
>CAZKXF010000005.1:0-12520 GCA_964556805.1 uncultured Candidatus Saccharibacteria bacterium | reverse complement strand
GGACGGTACGGGTCGCATGCCGCCAGTCCAAGGAGCGGCAGCAGCACTATGAAAAGGTACCTACGGAGCATCGCTCCCTCCCTGACTCGTTCCTATCTACTATTATAGCATATATGGTATAAAAAGTCAATCCCCCTCCTTAGGTTTCGCCCAGGACTGCCCGCTCCATATTTTGAACATCCGCGGGGGTTGTATGCCCGCAGTGCTCGGCAGACGTCGGAGTGTGTGAAAAATATGGAGCGGGTAGCTCGCCTCGCATTTCCACCATACATTCACGATTCTGTCAGCTTCTCCGTGCTACCATGAGGTCACCATGCGGCAGTTTGACGAAGTTGACCACAACAAGAAGCTCGCGGAGCTCCACCGCAAAGAGGAAGAGGAGCTCATTCGGGTGCTTGCCGGCAAGTACGGCCACCAGTACATCAACCTCCACGGCGTTGCGATCAACACCGACGCCCTGCGCCTCGTCGATGAGAACCGGGCACACGTTGCCGAAATCGCCCTCTTCGAGAAGATAAACCGGAAAATCCGTGCGGCAATACGCAATCCGAACAACAAGGAAACCCAAAACGTGGTCGCCGACCTTGCCGACCGCGGCTTCGAGCTTGAAATCTTCATGGTCTCCACCGCCTCACTCGAGCACGCCTGGGCGCGCTACGAGGACATCAAGCGGGCGACCGCCTCGCAGAAAGGCGTGCTCGACATTGAGGCCGAGGCGGTCGCCCGCTTCGCGGCCTCCATACAGAGCACCAAGGACATCGCCGCAGGCGTTGCAACCATCTCAAAAAACAAGAGTGCTCGGAAGGTCTCAGAGACCCTCGAAGTCATTCTCGGCGGCGCGCTCGCGCTCGGTGCCTCAGACATCCACCTCGAGCCCGAGGAGGCGATGGTGCGCGTGCGCGTGCGCCTCGATGGCGTCTTGGTTGACGTGGCCGATATCCCGCGCGAGACGTATGAACTGCTGCGTTCCCGCCTCAAGCTCCTCTCGGGCTTAAAGCTCAATGTCACCAATCGCGCGCAAGACGGCCGCTTCACGATCGATGTGGGCGAGAAGGCGCTCGAGATCCGCTCATCGGTCATCCCCGGCGCCTACGGCGAGTCGGTGGTGATGCGCGTCCTCGACCCCTCTACGATCAGCCTCTCGATGGATGAGCTCGGCATCAATCCCGCTCTCTTTGCAGTGATCGATGAAGAGCTGCGGCGTCCTACCGGCATGATCCTGACGACCGGCCCCACGGGCTCCGGCAAGACCACCTCGCTCTACGCCTTCCTGCAAAAAATTCACCAGCCCGAGATAAAGGTCGTGACGCTCGAAGACCCCATCGAGTACCACCTGGAGGGCATCGTACAGACGCAGGTGGGCGGCGACTACGACTTCGCCTCGGGCTTGCGCGCCATCCTCCGCCAAGATCCCGATGTCATCATGGTCGGCGAGATCCGCGATCGCGATGTCGCAGAAACTGCGGTACACGCTGCGCTCACCGGCCACCTCGTGCTCTCAACGCTCCATACCAACAGTGCCGTGGGTACGTTTCCCCGGCTCGTTGACCTCGGCATCGACGCCCGCATGATCGGCAGTGCGCTCAACCTCGCGCTCGCCCAGCGACTGGTACGAAAGCTCTGCTCGCACTGCAAGCGAGAGCGTGCAGCAACGCATGAAGAGGAAACGCTCATCCGCTCGTTCCTCGAAAACGTTCTCGGCGCTCCGGACACGAGCAGCACGCTCACGCTCTTTGAAGCGGCCGGCTGCGATAGGTGCGCAGGCACCGGCTACCAGGGACGTATCGGTATCTACGAAGGCATCCGGGTCGACAGCACCGTCGAGCGCGCCATCATTGAAGATCTGCGCGAGGACTCCATCCTGGCCGCTGCCGCCCACCAAAAGATCCCAAACATGCAGCAGGACGGCCTCATTAAGGTGCTCCAGGGCCTCACCTCCCTTACAGAACTCGAGCGCGTCATCGACCTCCACGGCGAGAAAGGCGTGCTCCGAGCACCAAAAAACGGCGCCTAAGCGCCGTTTCCCTTCTCCTTCCTCAGCGCCCGCCGTTACGAATTCGATTCCGCCCAGGGTCAAGAGTCGCCTCTTCGCCTGGTGTGCTATAGTCGCGAAAGAGATTTCGCGCATCCAGAATATAACCCTCTAAGCAATGCTTCTCGTGAGAAAAGTGCTTGCAGGACTAAGGAATACCCCAGTGCAACGCACGGGGCGTGTACCAAAATACCCTCGCTCCAGCAACCATTAATTGCTTAGAGGGTTATCGTCTGGATATGCAGCTGTCTGTGGAGATCAACCCCTCACAGCAAGCGACAGGCATAAAAAATCGCCTCGGTGAGGTGAATGAACGGTACGTGCCTATACTAGCATAGTACGCTCATTTTGTCAAGTATCTGCGCCCTCTTTCATCAACTGCTCCCTTTCAACCCTGCCTGTCCCTGCGCAACATATTTTGAACATCCGCGGGGGTTGCGTGCCCGCAGTACTCGGCAGACGTCGGAGCGTGTGAGAAATATGCTGCGCGGGGACAGGTGCCCCTTCAAGAGCAAACCGCTCTCGAATACGGTATAGTACACCGCATGACCGATGCGGCATCCCCCACCTACCAGCACGGCGACGGAAGCCACCTCGACCAGACGCTGCGCCCCCGTACCTGGGAGGAGTACGTAGGCCAGAGCAAGGTAAAGGAGAACCTCCGCATCCTCCTTACCGCCGCACGCGAGCGCGGGCATGCAGCCGAGCACATCCTTCTCTACGGGCCGCCAGGATTAGGCAAGACCACGCTTGCGCACCTCATCTCGGGCACCTTGGGCACCAGTATGCGCGTGACCTCCGGCCCCGCCATCGAGCGCGTGGGCGATCTGGCGGCAATCCTCACCAACCTCTCGCCGGGTGACGTGCTCTTTATCGACGAGATACACCGGCTCTCAAAATCAATTGAGGAGGTGCTCTACCCCGCCATGGAATCGGGCGTGCTCGACATCATCATCGGCAAGGGCCCGTCGGCGCGCACGGTACAGCTCGATCTTCCGCCCTTCACGCTCGTGGCAGCCACCACCCGCGTCTCGCTCATCTCTGCGCCGCTGCGCTCCCGCTTCTCCGGTGGCACCTTCCGGCTCGAGTTCTACTCAAACGAGGAGATCATGCGCATTCTTGAACGCTCTGCGGGTTTGCTCGGCATCCCCGCCGACCCGGAGACGCTACGTACCATTGCCTCGCGCAGCCGGGCGACGCCCCGCACCGCAAACTACCTCCTCAAGCGCTGCCGCGACCTCGCGCAAATTGAGGGCGGCACCATCTCACGCGAGATTGTCGAGCGCACCTTCACGCTCCTCGAGATCGACAGCTTGGGTCTCCACGCGCCCGACCGACAGCTCCTCGCAACGATCGTTGAGAAATTCAACGGCGGGCCCGTAGGCCTCAACACGCTTGCGGCAGCAACGGGCGAGGAAATGGCAACGATTGAAGACGTGCTCGAACCCTACCTCATTCGACAGGGGCTCATCGAGCGCACACCGCGAGGCCGCGTTGCAACCGCGCTTGCGTACAGCCACCTCCACGACGCATAGACTGGGTTGCCGCGCCACGTGACTTTTATTACACTCAGCCTGCACCGCCTAAGATATGTCAGGACACAACAAGTGGTCGAAGATAAAGCACAAGAAGGGCGCCTCCGACGCTAAAAAGAGCAAGGTACTCTCGAAGTATTCGCGCCTCATTGCGCTTGAATCGAAACGCGCAGGAGGAGATACAAACGCGCCGGCGCTGCGCGCCATCATCGAACGAGCGAAGCGCGACTCCATGCCGAAGGAAAACATTGATCGCGCCGTACAGAAGGGCAAAGGGGGCGAAGCGGGCAACCTTGCCGAGGTACTCTACGAAACCTACGGCCCGGGCGGCACCGCGATGCTCATCTCGGCACTTACCGACAACAACAATCGTACCAACTCAGAAATTAAGCACCTCCTTGCAAAGCAGGGCTACGCACTCGGCGCTCCCGGCTCTGCCGCCTGGGCATTTACAAAAACTGCCGACGGGTACACGCCACAGAATCCCACCAACCTCTCGGATGCCGATGGTGAGAAACTCGCCGAGCTCATCGAGGCACTCGAAGAGCACGAAGATGTGCAGGACATCTACACGACCGCAGACGATCCAGACTAGTGTGCCCGTGCGCCGAACTGAATGCACACGACTGCGGCAATGCCGAGCGCTATACCGACCCACTGCACGGGGCTCAGATGTTCACGAAACAGCAGCGAACTTACCACAACGAGCAAGAGGGTGTTGAGCGTCGTGAGTACCAGGGATGCTCCGGCCATATGCTGGTACTTGTAGCTCTCGGCAAGAAAGAGGAGTGCGACAAGGTAAATGGGAATGCCGAGGACGTAGAGCACAGGCTTGCTCGTGAGTGTCCAGTACTTAAACACCACGTCGCCGACGGTGAGAATAACGCCACCAATTGCCAAAAGGAGTAAGACGTACATACCTCAACACTAGCACACCCTCTCGCTATTCCACGAGCGCCAGATCAATTTTGTCATTTAGGAGCAGCCGCACTATACTCTACCCATCATGCGCGTCCTTGCCTGCGATCCTGGATACGACCGACTCGGCGTTGCCGTGCTCGAGAAGGTAAACGGGCGAGAAGTACTCATCTTTTCCGGCTGCATCACGAGCCAAAAGAGCGCCGCGCTGCCGGACCGCCTAGCAGCCATCGGCAACGCCTTTTCGGCCCTCATTGCCGAGCATACGCCCGACTGCGTGGCGCTCGAGACGCTCTTCTTCAGCAAGAATGCGAAGACCGCCATGGCGGTGGCGGAGACGCGTGGCATTCTTCTTTACCTGGCCCGTACCCACCATTGCCCCGTCTACGAGTACAGCCCCCAGGAGGTGAAGGTGGCCGTCACCGGGTACGGGAAGAGCGACAAGGAGAGTGTCACCAGTATGGTGAAGCGACTCGTACCCACGCTTCGAGATGGCGCGCTCGACGATGAGTACGACGCGGTGGCCGTGGCGCTCACGGCGCTCGCCTCTATCCGCCCTCTATCCCCATAAGCGCTCGACAAACGCGTTTGCGCAACTATAATTGCTCTGGTAAAAAATACCCATACTCACCACCCTATGATGCGTTTGCATACACAATTCCCCGATGATCTCGAAGAAGAGGACGACGAGAAGGACGTCTCTGACGACGTGCTCGATGAGCTCGATACCGACTTTGAGGACGATAACCTGCACGACGACGTGGAAGAAGATGAAGATGATGAGGACGTCGACTACGATCTCCACGACGACGTCGACGAGATCTAGACAGGACCACGAGTAACGCCCGAAGCCACAGGCTCCGGGCGTTACGGCATGTACCCCTCCTTACACCAGCTTCACAAATCGACGCTTGCCGAGCTTCAGCGTGCTGCCAGGAGCTTCTGGCAGCGCATCGTACTTCTCTCCGGAGTGTGCCTCGCGTACGCCACCGGCTTTCAAGAGCCGCGCAAGCTCGCTCTTTGACGCAACGATCTCTGTCCGAACAAGGGCGTCAGCGTAGCTCTCTCCCGCTTCCCGCGAAATCTCTTCAATGTCTTCGGGGAGCGTGCCTTTCTGAAAGGTGGCCACAAACGACTCTTCGGCACGACCCGCCGTATCAGCGCCATGGTAGAGCGTGACGATCTCGCGCGCTAACCGCATCTTCGCATCACGGGGGTTGTCTCCGGCATCGAGTCCCGCTTTGAGTGCCGCCACCTCGTCCATCGGCACCCGCGTGCAGAGCTCAAAGTAGGTGATGATTTCTCCATCTTCCATGCTCATCACCTTGCCGTACATATCCGCGGGTTCGGCGGTGAGGTTAATAGTATTCCCCCAGCTTGAGCTCATTTTCCTGCCGTCGAGGCCGTTGATGAGCGGTCCGATCACGATGTTCTGCGGCTCCTGCCCGTAGCGCTCCTGAAGGGTACGGCCGGCAAGCAGGTTGAAACGCTGGTCGGTACCACCGAGCTCGACGTCGGCCTTGATGGCAACGCTGTCGTATCCCTGCATGAGGGGGTAGAGCACTTCCCGGAGCGAGACCCGCTTACCCGCCGCAAGCCTCCGGGCGATGTTGTCACGCGCTATGAAATCTGCGACCGAGAACTGATCGGCATGTTCGCCAATCTCGTTGTAGCCAAGAGGCGCCAGCCACTCTGAGTTGTAGCGAAGCTCCGCACGATCGAGATCGATGAGCTTCCCGACCTGCTCGAAGTAAGAGCGCTTGTTCTCCTCGATCGTGTCACGGGTGAGCATTGGCCGCTCACTCTCCTTATCAGAGGTATCACCGATCACCGCCGTAAAGTCGCCCACAATGAGGACGACCTGGTGGCCGAGTTCCTGGAAGTCGCGAAGCTTGAGGAGTGCTACAGCACGGCCAAGGTGGAGATTGGGGCTCGTTGGGTCGATGCCGAGCTTAATGCGAAGTTTCTTGCCGGAAAGCAGCTTCTTGCGAAGATCTTCAGCAACGATAACTTCTTCGACGCCGCGCGTGAGCACCTCCTCGACTCCCTTTGGATCGGTGTTGATCATTATGGTAGATAGTATAAACCAGCCTCGGCTGTGGTGCTTACTCTATCACGCCGCCCCGCTCTCGCGTAGCGGCTGCAGCGCACCATATATATGAACTGTATGCTAGTATCAGTGCTATGAAATCTGTGAAGCGTTTTATTAAAAAGCACTACCGAGGCGTCCTCACGGACGTCGCCATCGGCCTCTTTGTCGTCTGCCTCGTGGCCTCAGGCGGCCTCCTCCTCTGGATCTCTACGCTTGAGATCCCCGATCTCCAAGCCTTCGAGCAGCGCCGCGTACTCCAGTCGACCAAAATCTACGATCGCACCGGGGAGGTGCTCCTCTACGACCTCCACCAGGACGTCCGCCGCACTATCGTCCCCTACGGAGACATCTCAAGACATATCATCAACGCCACGGTGGCGATCGAGGACGACACCTTTTTTCAGCATATGGGAGTCCGGCCGCTGCGCACCACAAAAGCGGTGTACGACAACCTCATGAGCGGCGACCTCCTGGGGGGCCAGGGTGGCTCAACCATTACACAGCAGGTCATCAAGAATTCCATCCTTGTCCAGGAAAAAACACTCACGCGCAAGGTGAAGGAATGGATCCTGGCCTTAAAGCTCGAAGGGCAGCTCACAAAAGAGGAAATCCTCGGACACTACCTCAACGAATCACCGTACGGCGGCACGATCTACGGCGTTGAAGAGGCCAGCAGATCGTTCTTCGGCAAGTCGGCGTCTGAGGTGACACTCGCGGAAGCGGCCTACCTCGCCGCGCTTCCCCAAGCCCCCACCTACTACTCTCCCTACGGTAGTAACCGAGAGGCGCTCGAGCGCCGCAAGAACCTCGTTCTCGAACAGATGCTCAAGAACGACTTCATCACGGACGAGGAGTATGAGGAGGCCAAGGCTGCTACCGTGACGTTCCACCCGCAGGCGACCTCAGGTATCCGCGCACCGCACTTTGTGTTCTTTGTCCGCGAGTACCTCGCCGAGAAGTACGGGGAGGAATCGCTCGCCGAACGCGGGTTCCGCGTCATCACCACGCTCGACGCGACGCTGCAGGAAAAAGCAGAGGAAACGGTATTTACCTTCGCGCACAAAAATGAAAAGCAGTTTAACGCCGAGAATGCCGGCATGGTCGCGCTCGATCCAAAAACTGGTGAAATTCTCGTCATGGTAGGTTCGCGCGACTACTTCGACGAAGATATCGATGGTAACTTCAATGTCACCGTTGCCAAGCGCCAACCGGGCTCCTCCTTCAAGCCGTTCATTTATGCACGAGCCTTTACCGAGGGCTACACGCCCGAGACCATCCTCTTTGATTTAAAGACGCAGTTCTCTACGACGTGCGCCCCATCGAACCTGACGAGTGAAGGTGGCTGCTACTCACCGAACAACTACGACAACGCATTCCGCGGGCCGATGACAATCCGAAATGCGCTTGCACAATCAATCAACGTGCCTGCCGTGAAGGCGCTCTACCTGGTGGGTATTGATGATGCCATCAAGCTGGCGCGCGATATGGGCATTACTACACTTGCCGAGGGTGGCCGCTACGGCCTTACCCTCGTACTCGGCGGCGGTGAGGTGCGCCTCGTCGATATGGCGAGCGCGTACGGGGTTTTCGCAAACGAAGGCCGTCGCGTTGCTCCAACGAGCATTCTCCGCATCGAAGATACCGCCGGCAACATGGTTGAAAAACATGAGCCGCGCGACGAACGCGTGCTCGATCGGCAGGTGGCACTCCAGATCTCTGATATTCTCTCTGACAACGTCGCCCGCACACCACTCTATGGTGCAAACTCGCAGCTCTACTTCCCTGGCCGCGACGTCGCCGCAAAGACGGGTACTACAAATGAGAATCGTGACGCGTGGATTCTCGGCTACACTCCCAATCTCGTGGTCGGCACATGGGCCGGTAACAACGACAATACTGCCATGAACCAGATCTCTGGCCTCATCGTCACACCGATGTGGCGGGAGTTTATGGATTTTGCGCTCACCACCCGCGACACTGAGACATTCCCGGAGCCTGCAGCTACCCCGAGCGACCTTAAACCCGTACTGCGCGGCATCTGGCTTGACCCTTCCAGTATTACAATCCCTACACTAAGCGAAACAGGAGAGGTGGACGAGGGCCTCCACACACCTGTCGGCACCGCTCACTCCATCCTCCACTACGTCGACAAAGACAACCCGCGCGGACCGTATCCTTCAAACCCCGCACGCGACGGCCAGTACTGGCTCTGGGAGTGGCCTGTGGCGCAGTGGAGCAATGCGCTCATGGGTCTAACCACCCCGAGCGGAGAGGAGGAGAATACAGAGGGGGAAGGAGACCCTAGAGGCCCCGGACGGAGGGAGGACGAGTAGAAGGAACGCGACGTCGCCCTGGACGACGCCACTCTGCTTCCTCACACGATGCAGGTGGGGACACTCTCAGCTCCTAGAACAGTGCCACAGAGCTCAAGTAGGCGCTTCTGGCGAAGCAGGAGCTCGCTTTTCAGTGGACCATTCGCCTGCACTGAAAGGGTGCGGGTATGCACACTGTACCGCACCTGGGTTCGCGAGAGCGCCACTCCGAGTTCCGTTTCTACCACCGCACAAAAGGTGGTGACTACCACCCCCTGAGGAGGACGGAATCTCTTTTTGTACGCAGCGAAGAGATCGCTGATCTGCACTGCTCCTCGATACTCTCTGTGGACTCGTCGCCGCATGAGCATTATCGATTCATAGGCATCACCAGGTACCGCAGCGACCCCTCATGCGTTCCGCTCATCACCATAGGTCGGCCAACTCCCGCGAAGGAGAGAACGATACTGTCGTCGGTAAATGAGGTAAGCGGGTCGCTGAGGTAGCGCTGGTTGAAGCTAAGCTCCAACGCTCCGCCCATCACCGTCGCTACTAGTGTCTCCTCGGTCCTACCAACCTCCCCATTGTCTGCCGAGAACCGAATCGTGTTTGCCGTCGGATCAATTGCAACCCGTACCTGCAGGTACGGGTTGATGAATATACTCGTCTTCTTGAGCGCCTGTATGAGATCGCCCCGCAACACCGTGACGGTTGTGCCAAACTCCTTCGGTATGATCTGTTGGTAGTCAGGAAACGACGCCTCGGTGAGACGCGTCGTCACGTACACACCATGCTCCTCGTCGCGAGAGAAACGGAGTGCAAGTTGGTTCTCGGAAACCACCAAGAGAGGATCTTCTCCCACAAGCTCACAGATCCGTGCAAGTTCAAGAGCATTTCGGTACGGCACCAGAAGTGACTGCTCGAGAATGAGTCCTTTTTGGGGCACAGTTTTTTCAATGAGTCGGAATGAGTCGGTAGCTACAAACGTAAGGGTATGCTCTTTCTGTTGTTGAATGAGCACACTCCCCAGCTCAGGCTTGATGGAAGACTGGGAAGCTGCAAATGCAGCCGTTTTGATCCCGAGCGCGAAGAGTGCGCCATTAATCGCACTACCCTCTCCACTGAGCGTGGGGATACTGGGGAACTCGTCAGGAGAGAACGTCTTAATGGTAGTATGCGACTTTCCTCCCTGTACAACCACCGCCTCGCCATCCTGTGTAATGGTTACCTCTTTCTCACTCAAGAGTTGAATGGTTTGCTGTAGGAGTTGCGCCGGAACCGCAATAGTGCCGCCTGTGGTCGTCGTACCAGCAAGTTGCACCTCGATTCCAAGTTCAAGGTTTGTAGCACGCAGTGTACAGGTTTGCTTCGTGTCACGCGCTTCAATGAGCACGCACTGGAGTACCGGCAACGTCTGGTGCTTCGTGCTTACCCGCGAGACGATCTCAAGGCTACGCAGCAACTGTTCTCTGTTTACCGTGATGTGCATACGCCTGTATAATTCATTTCTAAAAAATTCTCTTTACTATTAGGGGTGTGTACAGTGTGTATAACAAGAATCGGATATGTGACAGCACTTCTTTTATAGATTCTGTATGTGCGGATAAGTGCTGGCGTATTTGCGGGAAAGACTGTGGGTAGCCGGCTTCCTCCCCGCTGTGAACGACTGTGAGGGTAGGTTTGTTCATACTTCTTCCCTTCTTTCCCCCTAGGTTCCTCTGTGCACTCCACATATCTCTCCACACTATACCCACTATTTCAGTAGGGCGCGAATCTGCCCGAGTTCCTCTTCGAGATCCGCGTCTGACTTAAGGTCGTTACGAATCTTTTCGCATGAGTGGATGACGGTGGTGTGGTCGCGACCACCAAGCTTTTGCCCAATCGCAGGGTAGGAGACCTGGAAATCTTCGCGGAGGATGTACATGATGAGCTGCCGAGGCTTCACGATCTCCTTGCGGCGCGTCTTCTCGTAGATGCTCATCGCCTCAATTTCGTAGAAGCGTGCCACCTTTTCAACGACGTCGGAGACGGCAAGTGATTTGCGCGGCCGTGTGCTGTTTTTGATGAGCTGTTTCACCTCGTCAAGAGAGAGGGTGCGACCCAAGAGCTGCGATTGGCACATGATGGTATTGAGTGCTCCCTCCAGTTCGCGCACGTTTCCCTCGATCGTATCCGAGAGGTGGGCAACCACCTCTTCGTCGAGGGTAATACCGTTCTGCGCAGCCTTTGCCTTGAGAATGGCGCCGCGCGATTCAACGTCGGGTGCGGGGATGTCGACGATCATGCCCTGGGCAAACCGAGACTTGAGGCGCTCTTCCATATGCGACATGAGGTGCGGCGGCACGTCTGAGGAGAAGACGATCTGCTTGTTGTTATCGTGCAATGCGTTGAAGAGGTGAAAGAGCTCTTCCTGCGTTTTCTCCTTGTTCGAGAGGAACTGCACATCGTCCATGATGAGCGCATCGTACTGGCGGTACTTGTCCTTGAAAGAGTTTGCTGTACCGTTCTGGAGCGAGTTGAAGTAATCGACGGTGAACCGTTCGCTCGTGACGTAGAACACCTTACGTCCTAGGCGCTTAAGGTGGTTCCCCACCGCTTGGATGAGGTGTGTCTTCCCGTGACCTGTCTTTCCGTAAATGAAGAGCGGATTGTAGGCGATGCCCGGCTTCTCCGCTACGGTTTTCGCAGCGGCGTGCGCGAGTGCGTTGAAGGGGCCAACGACGAAGGTGTCGAACACGTACTTCGGATTGAGGTTGTCGCTCTTGTTGATGTAGTACTCCTCGAGTGGGAGGGCGGCATTGATGGTTTGCTGGCGCGCCTTCTCGATGCGCTTGTCGCTGCGCGCGACGACAACGTACTCGATGCTCCGCACATGGGGCGAGAGGTCGCGCAGGGTCTTCAGGATGACCGCATTAAACTTGTCCGCGAGCCAGTCCTTCACAAAGACACTCGGAACACCGATGGTGACCGTGCCATCCTCGAGTGAAGTAATGTGCGTGTCTTTAAACCAGGTTTTGAAGTTGGCCGCGGTAATAGAGAGCTCGATGTTGACGAGCGCATCGTCCCATAGCTGCTTCACATTCACTTGTCGTGTTTCTACTGCATTCACGGAAGTGTGTGAGAGAGGACTCATAACGTTCAGACATTATACGCGCCCCCGCAGCGCTGTAAACGTTTTTCAAACGTGGCCTAGTTGCACGTGTATGCGTGTCAATATGTGCACAACCTGTTGAGAAGTCGGCGACGTACCTCTAGAGAGATCTATTGAAAAAGAAGTCGGTGTATAGTACTGTTCAAGCCATGTCTAAGCGAACCTACCAGCCAAAGAAGAAGAAACGGGCCACCACGCACGGGTTTCTCGCGCGCAGTAAGACTGCCGGAGGGGCCAATGTACTCCGGGCGCGTCGCCGAAAAGGCCGCGCAAAGCTTGCGGTTTAGGCAACTTCTCTAGGAGAGAAACGGCCGGCGCGGCGCGCCGGGCGGTTTGTGGTTTAACAAAGAGACAAACTTCTATGCTTCCCCGGCGCTCTCGCATGAGTAGAAACGATTTCATGGCTGTATTCAGCCATGGCCGGCGCATCCATACGCCGGGACTCCTCATTGTGCGAGCGCCGGCCAGCACTCTGTCGGC
>CAZKXF010000004.1:0-12742 GCA_964556805.1 uncultured Candidatus Saccharibacteria bacterium | reverse complement strand
CCCGACCGTGCCGACGCCGAAGGCGCTGCCGACCGCGCCCGCCGGCCAGCTCCCCGTCGCGACCAAGCCCGCGCAGGCCTCCTGCGTGGAGGAGGGCACGGGCACGCTCGTCGGCGACAACATCGCCAACTTCAAGCTCCAGAACTGCTACGGCGACGTCGTGAGCCTGCACGACTCCTGCGGCGGCGACGCCAAGGGGACGTGGCTCATGGGCATCGCCGAGTGGTGCACGGCCTGCACGCAGCTCCTGGCCGGGCTGGCCAAGGAGGCGGGCGGCGACCTCAGCCGCGAGAGCATCGCCGCCAAGTGGCCGGGGGTCGAGATTGTCGAGTACGCCGATACGGCCAAAGCCGCACAGGATCTTGCCTCCGCCACGCTGCCCGATACCACTGCGGTGATTGCGCCAAAGCGCTGCGCCGAGCTCTACGGCCTCGACATCCTCGAAGAATCAATCCAAGACCTCAAGTACAACTACACGATGTTTATCGTGGCAATGAGGAAGGCCCGGAACTAGGTTCCGGGCCGGGGCATCCTCTATGGTTGTTGTCGTTCGGGATCGGGCTCGGAGCGATCTTTCCCCCCGTGGATGATCGCCCACGAAAGCAGCGCTCCCAGTACTGCCAAGACGATACCAATAGTCCAGTACATGGCGTCCTCCCCGCAAGCTAGTGACTAGCAAACCACCTCTTTCGTTGTACGTCAACTACCGCGCGTACTCGATCGCTCTCGATTCGCGGATGACGTTGACCTTGATTTCGCCGGGGTACTTCAGCTCCGCTTCGATCTTGCGCGCGATGCTCTTTGCCAGTTCATACGCCTCGCGGTCGCTCATCTTTTCAGGGTTTACGATAACGCGCACCTCGCGGCCAGCGGCAATAGCAAACGCTTTCTCAACACCCGGCATGCTCGTGGCGATATTTTCAAGGTCCTCGAGACGCTTGATGTAGTGCTCCAGGGAGTCGCGGCGCGCACCGGGGCGGCCGCCGGAGATCGCGTCGGCCACCTGCACGATGATGGACTCGGGAGTCTCGTACGGGTACTCCTCGTGGTGGGCTTGCATGGCCTTGATCACATCCTCATGCACGCCGTACTTCTGGAGCATGCGGCGGCCGATCTCAACGTGCGTACCCTGCACCTCATGGCTGACCGTCTTGCCGATGTCATGGAGGAGGGCGCCGGCTTTGGCGACCTCGACGTTGGCGCCGACTTCTGCTGCAATCATTGCCGCAATGTGCGCCATCTCCACCGAGTGCCACAGCACGTTCTGTCCGTAGCTCGTGCGGAAGTGGAGGCGTCCGAGTATTTTGATGAGATCAGGGTGAAGGTTGTGGATGCCGACCTCGAAGGCTGCTTTCTCGCCCATCTTGCGCATCGTCTCGTTGATCTCCTTCTGCGCCTTCTCGACGGCCTCTTCGATTTTTGCCGGCTGGATACGGCCGTCGGCCACCAGTGCGGTGAGTGCCACGCGCGCTACCTCCCGGCGGATTGGATCAAAGGAGGAGAGGGTGATGCTGCCCGGCGATTCATCGATGAGGACATCGACCCCGGTGGCGCGCTCGAAGGCACGGACGTTGCGCCCTTCTTTACCGATCACCTTGCCCTTGAGATCATCAGACGGCAGTTCCACGACCGCGGTCATGATATCCGGCCGGAGCGTGTTGCCGATGCGATGGATGGCAGACATGAGAATGTCGCGCGCTTTATGCTCGAGCCGCTCAGCGCCGAGGACTTCGAGCTTCTGGGCGCGCGCAAGGAGATCTTCCTCGTACTCACGTTCGGTGCGTGCAATGATCTCTTCGCGCGCGGCTTCCGGAGTGAGGCCGGCGATCTCCTCGAGCTTCTGCGCTATTTCTGCAGCACGTTCGTCGAGCCGGCCTTTGATCGTCTTGACCTCTTCGATCTTCGTGCGGACAGCCTCCACCTCGGAATCGAGGTCGATTTGCCGCTTATCCAGGAGCTCTTCTTTCTTGAGGAGCCGCTCTTCGGTGCGCACCAGCTTCTCTTCGCGTTCGCGCAGCGCCTGCTTCGCTTCCTGTTCGAGCGTTTCAGCGCGGGCCGCCGCTTCGTCGAGTAGGCGTTTTGCAGCTTCCTTTGCGGCAAGCTCAATCTCCTTGACCTCGAGCTCTATCGAGTTTTTCTTTGAGAGCGCGTGCAGGTACCGGAGGTAGTACCCCAGTGCCATGCCGGCGCAGGTTATTGCTCCGAAGAGCAATACGATTTTTAAAAATGTCATACGTCGTTATGACGCGACCTCGGACCAGTGGAAGGTATTCGAAAGGGTACCCGCATGTGCGGTCTCTGGGGCGAAAGCAATCGGAGCAAGAAGGAAGTTCTGTGGGAGAGCGGTGTGGTCGATCGAATACAGCATGGCGGGATGTTCGGTGTCGTGTCGAAAGTTACAATTGAAATAAGCTGTGCGCTCACCATACCAGAGATTTGTTGGGGTGTAAATGGAAGGGGAGACGGGGAAATGGAATCGGGCCGGCAGCGCTTTGCGCTGCCGGCCCGTCCTGAAAGGGAAAAGGGAATGGTAGGCCCCAGGCTTACTTGCCGGTGTTATCGCGGCGCACGGCCGACTTCGGCAAGATCTCGCCCCCAGGTCCAATTCGCCGGGGATCTACCCCCTTGATCTTGCGGGGATCGTTCTTGTTGCCCCGAGGCTGGCCAGAGCTGCGAAATGATGCTTCCGCGTAACCCTTCGGCTTTTGCGGCATCCGTCCCTCCCTTGCTGCCACAGGTGACGATAGCGAACATGCTACTGTTCGTCAATTGGGCGCCTGTGGCACGCTTGTGGGGGTTTGCGTACAATGGACGTATGGAACCGCTCGCCGCACGTATCCGTCCTCGAACGCTCAATGAGTTCATCGGCCAGGAGCACCTTGTCGGTGAGGGAAAGCCGCTGCGGACCGCAATCGAGGAGAAGCACCGTTTCTCGTTCATTCTCTGGGGGCCGCCGGGTGTCGGCAAGACGACGCTTGCGCGCATCTACGCCCAAGCACTTGAAGCGGCGTTCTTCGAGCTCTCGGCAGTCTCTGCCGGGAAGGCTGACATTAAGAAGATCATTGATGCAGATACTGCCGGTGCGCCAAAGATTTTGTTTCTCGATGAGATCCATCGCTTCAACAAAGCCCAGCAAGACTACCTCCTGCCGTACGTCGAATCCGGTCTACTCACACTTATCGGTGCCACGACCGAGAACCCGAGCTTCGAGGTGATCCCCGCACTCCTCTCGCGTTGCCGCGTCTTTGTGCTCAATGAACTACGCGAAGACGAGATGGGGAAGATTGTGGCGCGCAGCGGGCAGAAGGTGGGGAAGAAAGCGGTGGAGTGGCTCGCAGCAATGGCGAACGGCGACGCGCGCCAAGCGCTTGCGATGATCGAGCACGCCGACGCGCTCTACGGAAAAATAACGGTTGATACACTTACAGCCACACTTCAAAATAGCCGCCTGCGCTACGACAAGCTCGGCGAGGAGCACTACAACACCATCTCGGCGTTCATTAAGAGCATGCGTGCCTCCCAGCCCGATGCCGCCCTCTACTACTTAGCACGCATGGTGGAAGCGGGCGAGGATCCGAAGTTCATCGCTCGTCGCATGGTGGTCTTTGCCTCCGAAGATATCGGCCTTGCGCAGCCCACGGCGCTCGTGGTTGCAAACGCCGTGTTTCGTGCCTGCGAGACGATTGGCTACCCGGAGTGCGCCATCAACCTCGCGCACGGCGTTTCCTACCTTGCGCTCGCTAAGAAGGATCGTTCTTCGTACGATGCGTACTTTGCGGCGGTCGATGACGTGAAACGGTTCGGCAATCTGCCGATTCCGATGGCAGTGCGCAATGCACCCACGAAGCTCATGAAGGACCTCGGCTACCACAAGGGATACGAGATGTACACGAAGCAGAGCTACCTGCCGGAGAAATTAAAGAAGCGAGCGTACCTCAAGCGGAAGAAGGAGGAAGAGTAAAAAGCACCGCGGCCGAAGGCCGCGGTGCTTTTTACCCAAACAGCTTTACTTGTACACCTCGTCGATGATGCCGTACTTCTTGGCGTCCTCTGCCATCATGAAGAAGTCGCGGTCCACATCTTTCTCAATCTGTGCAAGCGGCTTGCCGGTCGCCTTGGCAAGCATCTTGTTGAGGCGATCGCGGGTTGCGAGGATGTGCCGCGCGGTGATCTCGATGTCGGAGGCTTGCCCCTGCGCGCCACCGAGTGGCTGGTGGATCATCACCTCGGCGTTGGGGAGCGCGTAGCGCTTGCCCTTCGCACCCTGCGAGAGGAGGAGCGCGCCGCCCGATGCCGCCATGCCGACGCAGACGGTGGCCACATCCGGCTTCACGTGGTGCATGGTGTCGATCATCGCAAGGGTTGAGGTCACGCTACCGCCCGGGCTATTGATGTACATAAAGATGTCCTTCTTCGGGTCTTCCGCCTCGAGAAAGAGGAGCTGAGCGACCACGAGGTTCGCCATGTGGTCTTCGATGACGCCGGTGACGAAGATAATGCGTTCTTTGAGGAGGCGCGAGAAGATGTCGAAGGCGCGCTCACCAAACTGGGTCTTTTCAATCACCATGGGCACGAGCTGTGCCGAAATGGGATGATGTGCGTTTTCCTGGGTATTCATACCGCAAAACTCTACCATGCAGTCTATGGTTTGTAAATCCATGGCCCGTAAAGGTACTTGACAGAAATACCGAAAAATGCTATAATGTACACAGACAGAATCGTTGAAATACTCGCGGCGGGGAAAGAGATTGGAATTAAGCCATTTTGTGGCTTTCTCACTTCTTTCCCCGCCGCGTAGAGGGGTTTCTCATCAACATTCGTTCGCCTGCCCCTTAAGAGGGCATGAAGCGAGAGGAGAATATCATGGCCGTCTCCGTCTCCCGATGGTATCCCCCAAAATGCTTATACCCCGGCACAGATGGTGGGGTGGGCGGCTGCCGCGTTTCGGCAGTAGGGCTGGGGCGGGCGTGACGCAAGTCACCCCGCCCTTTCTTTTTGCTATTCTTTCTCTGAGAGATTTTCGAGCAGTTTCATCACCTCTTCGTTCTGGAGCGTGGAGGCGACGTAGAGGCGGACGCGGAGCGGGTCGGCGTCCTTGTAGTGTTCGAGGAGGTGCTTTACTTCTTCTTCGATCTTTTCTTCGGGCGCCTGCACGTTCTCCGTTTTCGCGATTTCATTCAATACAAGCTGGAGCTTTGCGCGTTTCTCGGCTGCCGGCACCCACTCTGCGGCGAGCTCCTCGCGCGTTTTGTTGATGTGCTTGAGGTAGTCGTCGATTTTTAGGTTGGCACGGGTGAGGTCTTGCTCCATCTGGCCGAACATCTGCGCGACTTCAGAATCGATGAGCACCTGTGGTAGGTCGATCTCGCTCTTCTCAATGATGGCGTCGGTGATTGCCGCGCGGTGCTTGGAGGCAACCTCTTGCGTCTTCTCTTTCTCGAGGTGTTCGCGCAACTTTGCCTTGAAGTCTTCAACCGAGCTGAAATCGCCGAGGCCTTTGACGTACTCGTCGGTGAGTGTAGGCAGGGGAGTCTCAGCCCCCTCGCTCTCGACCGTCTCAGGCGTCGGCAGCGTCTGGCCCTTCTCTTCGGCAGCGCGCTTTGCTTGAGCCTTCTGCTGCATACGCTCGTAGGCCGCTTTCTGACGCTGGATGTTCGCGATAGCTTCTTCAAGCTCGCTGTCGGGTACCTTGGCGCTCTCTTTCTTAATGCCGGCCGCGATCGTCTTGTAGTCGGGAAGCTTCACTTCAGGCACGGTTGCCACGATGGCGGTAAAGCCGAGCGGATTGCCTGGGGCAAGCTTCGTGATCGTAATCCGCGGACGGCCGATGGCATCGATTCCTTCGATGAGGTGCGGGTAGGCTTCTGCCATAGCGCGTTCAGCCATCTCATTGAGCAGGTTCATCTCGCCGACATGCTTTATAAGCACATTTTCTGGCACGTGGCCTTTGCGGAAACCGTCGATGGAGACGTTCTTGCCGAGCTCATGGAGCACGGTACGGCGGTGTTTCTCGAGTTCTGAAAAGGGAATCTCGCCTTCGATCCGTACGGTGGATCGCTCCGCTTTGGTGATAGTGCTCGTGAAGTTGTGGTGGTGGGAGTGTGCCATGGGTAGAGGAATACGCGTGTAACTGCTCGGATATGATGGGCGTAGTGTACGCAAAAGTTGTGTAAATGCAAACCACCGCGGCCTTCGGCCGCGGTGGTTTCTGCGCCTCAATACGGCGTGTTACTGCGCGCTCCCCGTTGCCGATCCGTCTGCCTCTCCTTCAAAGGCAGCATCAATGTCGTCGAGATCTTCTTCGAAGCCTGCAAAGTCTGCTTCAAGTTCTGCTTCAAGGTCATCAAGCTCTGTCGACTCCGCGGTGGTCGTTGCGGGGGTTTCTTCGAGTGGAAGCGTCGCATCGTACTCTTCTATCTCTCGAGAGAGCATCGAACCCCAGAGGTAGAGGCCGCCAAGTATGAGAACCAAGACTACGATAAGGATCCCGACCACTGGTCCGAGGAGCGAGCGGCGCGCCGGCGCGGGAGATTCTACGGGAATAGCGGAGTCTGTGTCGGGCGTCGGTGCTGACTGCTTGGACGGTTCGTTTGTTGGGGGCATGGTGTTAGGTGAATGTTATGCGTTACTCAACGGCGGGCGTTTCTTCCTTCGGGGCAGCATTGACGGAGCCTTGCGCTGATGCGCCCGCTGCCAGTTTGAGCTCGGCAACGGCCTGGCGCAGCAGGCGATGCGCTTCGCGTACATGCGCATCTGTTTCTCTGATACTTGCCTTCACGAAGGCAAAAGCAGCGCGCGGATCGTCTGCCTCGAGCGCCGCCGCGACCTCGGCGGCCAGCTCTTCGCTCACGATGAGCGAAGCGGCGCGCAGCTCAAGGCGAGCCTCGGCAACGAGCGAGAGCGCGGCACGAGTATCTGCTCCTCGGTCGGCAAGCAGGTTGGCGCGCTCCTCGATGCGGTCGGCAAGCGAGCTCAGCCGCTCGATGGCACGCTCGATGCGGCTCTGAAGGGCGCTCATGACAGTACGGATGCGCGCCTCTGTTGTACTGGAGACGTGGACACGGCGCTCGGCTTTGATGTCGGCGCGCACAGAACTGCTTGCGCGTAGCTCTGCGGCGCGTGCCTTGAAGGCCTCGCGCTCCTCAGGAGAGGCGCTCGTGCGTTCCTTCGTAGTGGTAGCTCTTTCCTTGAGTTCCACCGAGACGGAAGCGCGGGTTTTGACGTCTGCCGAGGTTTGTGCCGAGGCGGCGTGCGCCATAAGCAGTACGCTGGTGGTGAGGGCGAGGGTAGTGAGTCGAAGCGCGGTGGGGGCCATGAGGTTGAATTAGGTTGCTAAGTGAAGCGGCGTCGTGGCCGTTTGCCCCTCCAGTATAAAACCCCGGCCGCGTTTGCGGCCGGGGTTTTATACACAGAGTCCGTCGCGGTGTGGCTACTTGCTGAATTTTTCGCGGTAGAGCGCGATACTCTCGGCAAATGCCGCCCGGGCTGCGGCAGCATCTTCGATGCCGGAGACCACCACCTCCTTGTTCTGCACCTTCTTGTAGGTGCTGAAGAAGTGCTCGATTTCTTTGAGCGTGTGCGGGTTGATGTCAGCCTTATCCTTCACCGTGTCCCAGCGTGGATCCTCGGTCGGCACGGCGATGACCTTGTCGTCGCTCTCGCCCCCATCTACCATCTTGAGGAGTGCTACTGCGCGTGCATGTACGAGAATCCCCGGTGCGAGGGGGTGCGTAGTGAGGAGAATGACATCGAGCGCATCATTGTCGTGCCAGTAGGTCTGCGGTACAAACCCGTAGTCGAAGGGGTAGTCCTGCGCCGAGTGCATTACGCGGTCGAGCGCGATCATGCCCGTCTCCTTGTCAATCTCGTACTTGTTCTTCGAGTACTTCGGGATCTCAACGATCACGTTGAGCTTCTCCTCGCTTCCCGCCTTGATGTCGTGCCAAAGGTTCATAGTCTCGTGGTTATGCGTAAGGGTACGTAAGCTTATTATGCAGGCTTTTCCTCCTCGCTTCCAGACTGGTCGGCTGCTTCAGCTTCGACGATCGCCTCTTCTGCCGCTTCAGGGGTGTTCGGTGCCTCCTCTTCTATGGTGGTTGCGTCCCGATCGGTGTCGGCAGGTGCCGCTTCTGCCTCGGCAGAGGTGCGCTCGGGCGATGCTGCTTGAATGACCTCTACCTCGCCGTCAGCGCTCGCCTCAGCAAGCTCTGCGCCGTGCGCCGAGATGATGTCAATCTTCCAGCCGGTGAGCTTGGCGGCGAGCCGCACGTTCTGGCCTCCGCGGCCGATGGCGAGCGACTGCTGGTCAGGCGCTACTTCTACCGTGGCACGCTTTCGGGTATCCTCTCCCTCCGGGTCGGTCTCAGCGAGCGTGACAGCGAGTACCTGTGCTGGCGAGAGAGCGTCCTCGATGAACTCGGCCGGGTCCTCCGACCACTCGATGATGTCGATCTTCTCGCCGCCGAGCTCGCTCATCACGGTAGACACACGTACGCCCCGCTGCCCGACGAGCGATCCGACTGGATCGATGTGGCTGTCGTGGGAGTAGACAGCAACCTTTGAGCGAGAACCTGCCTCGCGGGCGATCTCCTTGATTTCGATTGTGCCGTTCTGGAGTTCGGGAGCTTCGATCGCGAAGAGCTTCTCGAGAAACTCAGGGTGCGAGCGGGAGAGCTTAAGAAAGATGCCGCGCGGCGTCTCCTCGACCTTGAGGAGGAGGGCGCGAATGCGCTCGCCGGGGCGGTAGCGCTCGCCCGGGATCTGCTCGTCGTACGGCATCACGCCGGTGACGCGGCCGAGGTCGACGTAGAGGTTGCCGCGCTCGAAGCGCTGCGCGTGGCCGATCACGATGTCGCCCTCTTTCTGGCCAAACTCCGCAAGTGCCGATTCTTTCTCCGCCTCGCGGATTTTCTGGATGATCACCTGCTTGGCAGTCTGTGCGGCGATGCGGCCGAAGTCGTCCTTTGGCTCAAGCGGAAACACGATCTCATCGCCGAGCTGGGCGTTTCCCTTGATGCGGCGCGCGTCCTCAATAAACATGTGCTTTTCAGGATCGAAGCGCACTCGCGTGCCCTCCTCGATAGCCGGTTCCTCCTCGTGGCGGCGCTGGTCGCGGGGGTCTGGTTCCGGCTCTTCCTCAGCATCTTCATCGATACGCACCATACTCTCGTCCACGACGATCTTGATCTGGCTGAACTCGGTAGCGCCCGTAGCAATGTCGAAGTGGGCGCGAACGATTTGGCCGCGCTTGCCGTACTCCTTCTTGTATGCGGTGGCGAGTGATTGCTCGATGGCGTCGATCATCTTCTCGCGCGTAATGCCGCGCTCCTCCTCCATCTGGTCGAGCACCGAGTTAATTACTTTAAGGTCAAACATATGTGTATTTTTAGGTATTCAATTGTCTCTCTGCTCTCGATCCCACTCTGGGCGTTAGCGTTATTGTCGCATGCCAGAGGCAGGCGGCCCAAAACCTAACAAAAAGTGCCGGCAGGGAGTGCCGACACCAATCGATACCCAGGAGTATACGCGGAAAAACGACGCTGTCAACTGCATGGCACGTGCGCGCGTGTAGCGTTTGCACATCTGTATACAAAATGAGTGCGTATGCGCTGCTATACTGAACGTACCGAAAGGGAGGCGTGCGCATGCGAATCCAGGATTCACAGCTGAAGCGTTTTGTCATCGATGCGGGCCTGGTGCCGCGCACTGAGCTTGATGCTGCCGAAACGAAGAGCAAGGAAGAGAACGTGCCGCTCGCCACTGCGCTCCTCAATAGCGGCGCGATGACGGAAGACGACCTGCGCCGCATAGAGTCGTACATCTTGGGCATTCCCTTCGTCTCGCTCAAAGACAAGCGGATCGACTTCGAAATCCTCTCCCTGATTCCTGAGCCCATTGCGCGCAATCACAACATCATCGCGTACAAGAAGAGCGAGCAATCGCTCGAGGTGGCCATGCTCGACACCGCCGACCTGTCCGCCATCGACTTCATGAAAAAGAAGCTCGGGCTCAAGATCTTGCCGCGGCTCACCGACACCGACTCGATCAAATCAGCCCTCCGCCAGTACCAGAAGACCCTCAAGGACGAGTTTGGCGACATCATCGTCAAAGAAACAGCAGCGCTGAAGCTCATAAAGGAAGAGGGCGGTAATGAGGTTTCCAAAGAGGAGCTCGCGAAAATGGCGGAAGATCTGCCGGTGGTGCGCATCGTCGATACGCTCTTGCGGCACGCCATCATGCAGGGAGCCTCCGACGTGCACATCGAGCCCATGGAAGAGGAGGTGCTCATCCGCTACCGCATCGATGGCATTCTGCGGGATGCGATGACGCTCCCGAAGCACGCGGCGCCGACGATCTCGGCGCGCATCAAGGTGCTCTCAAACCTCAAGCTCGACGAGAAGCGCTTGCCGCAGGATGGTCGGTTCAAGATGGAGATGGATGCGCAAAAGGTGTCGCTGCGCGTCTCGGTGCTGCCGGTGTACAACGGCGAAAAGATTGTCATGCGTCTTTTGCGCGAAGGACGCGCCGGGTACTCCCTTGAAGGTATCGGTTTCCATGGGGAAGGGCTCGAGCGCATACATCGGGCCACCAAGCAGACCACTGGCATCGTGCTCGTGACCGGCCCGACGGGCTCGGGAAAGACGACCACGCTCTACACGGTGCTCGACCTCATGAACACGCCTGAGGTGAACATTTCAACCATTGAGGATCCGATCGAGTATCAGATGCCGCGGGTCAACCAAACGCAGGTGAAGCCGGAGATCGGCTTCACCTTCGCTAATGGCCTGCGCTCGTTGATGCGCCAGGACCCCGACATTATCATGGTCGGCGAGATCCGCGACGGCGAAACCGCCTCGCTCGCGATCAATGCGGCGCTCACCGGCCACTCGGTGCTTGCGACCGTACATACAAACTCTGCCGCCGCAACGGTTGCCCGACTCATGGACATGGGAGTCGAGCCCTTCCTCCTAGCTTCAACGCTCACGGTAACGGTCGGCCAGCGACTGGTGCGCAGGCTCTGTGACGCGAAAGACGCGTACGTGCTCTCTGCTACCGAACGGGCAGAACTCGAGCAGCACGTTGATATGGAGCGTATACTCCATGTGCTCAAGGAAGAAAAGAAGGTAAAAGAAGATGCGACCTGGAATACCATCCAGTTCTACCGTCCGCGTCCCACCGAGGAATGTGAGGACGGGTACAAAGGCCGCATCGGCATTCACGAGGTACTCCTCGTTTCCTCCGCCATCAAAGAGCTCATCATGAAGCAGGGAACCGCAGACGACATCGCGGCCCAGGCACGAAAGGAGGGCATGCTCACTATGAGCGAGGATGGTATCTACAAGGCGGCGCTCGGCGTCACCTCCATTGAAGAAGTGTTGCGGGTCATTTCAGAGTAACTATGCCGACCTTTACCTACAAGGGCGCCGCCGCAGACGGTACGGAGGTGACCGAGACTGTAGAAGTGGCCGACCGCTACGCGGTCTACGAAGAGGCGCGCAAGGCGGGGCATACGGTCACCTCCGTTGCGGAGGCGCGGCGGTTTCCGAGGCTGCAGCGTTTCAATATGGAACGCCTGAATGCGCTCATAAGCCGCGTGAAGCAGGATGACCTTGTCATGCTCTCGCGCAACCTTGCGGCGATGCTCAAGGCCGGCCTTGCGCTCTCCCGTGCGCTCTCAGTGGCAGAGCGACAAAACAGCAACCCTGCCGTGAAGCGTATCCTCCACTCCGTACGCGACGACGTAGAGACCGGCAAGCAGTTCAACGAGGCGCTCGCTGCGCATCCAAAGGCATTTTCGCCGCTCTACGTCGCAATGGTGCGCGCCGGCGAAGAGAGCGGCGGGCTCGCCGAAGCACTCGAGACCCTCTCGCTGCAGCTTGAACGATCCTCAAACCTTAAGAAGAAAGTGCGGGGCGCCATGATTTATCCGGCCATCGTCATTGCGGCGATGGGTATCATCGGAGTCTTGATGCTCATCTACGTCGTCCCGACGCTCACTGCCACGTTTCGCGAGCTTGACGTCGAGCTGCCGCTCGCGACCCGTACGCTCCTTAGCATCAGCGACTTTCTCAGTCAGAACACTATCCTCGCGCTCGTGCTCATCGTGATGTTTACCGTCGGTATCATCGGTATCTACCGGCTGCCCCAGGGTCGCCGTGCGGTGGAGTGGATGCTCATTCATATGCCGGTGATCGGCGGGCTCGTGAAGCAGGTTAATGCGGCGCGTACGGCGCGTACGCTCTCCTCGCTGCTGCGGGCCGGTGTCGATGTGGTGCAGGCGTTGTCGATTACGGGTGATGTCGTACAAAACTCTTTCTATCGCACCGTGATCGCGAGCGCCGCGGCCGACGTGGAGAAGGGTCGTCCCATGTCCGAGGTGTTCATAGAGAACGAGTACCTCTACCCGGTACTCGTCGGGGAAATGATGGCGGTGGGGGAGGAAACCGGCCAGATCGCAAACATGCTCGAGGAGATCGCGGATTTCTACGAGAGCGAGGTGGAGCGGCAGACCAAAGACCTTTCGACCATCATCGAGCCTATTCTCATGGTGGTGATCGGTGCAGCAGTGGGATTTTTCGCACTCGCCATGATTGCTCCTATTTACTCGATTTCAGATAGCATCGAGTAGCGTATGCATTCCATTTCGTACGTTCGCTCTCAACGCTCGGGTTTTTCATACTTTGAGGTGCTCGTGGTTCTGGCGATTCTCGGCGTCCTGGCGTTTGTTGCAGTACCGCACCTG
>CAZKXF010000003.1:0-15111 GCA_964556805.1 uncultured Candidatus Saccharibacteria bacterium | reverse complement strand
AGGGTGCAAATTCTACGCTCTTGTGACGCGGGGGCCGCGGGCGGTGTCTTCGACGAGATAGCCCTTGAGGTTGATGGCCTGGCGGAGCGCGTCTGCACCCTCCCAGTCTTTCTGCTTGCGTGCCTTCTCGCGTTCGGCAAGGAGCGCTTGCACTTCTTCGGGCAGGTCGGTAATTTCAATGACGCCGAGCGACTGCGTTTCCGTATCGGGTGCTTCGGCGAGCCCCAGGCCAAATACTTCGTCGAATTTTTTGAGCGTAGCTGCCTTGTCGCCGGGAGAAACGGCATCGTCTTTCACCAAATCCCAGGCGAGCGCCAGCGCTTTCGGCATATCGAGGTCGTCATTGATGAGTGCATGGAATCGTTCGCTATATCCTGCAAGTACGCTCCCGTCAGCCTCGGCGCACTCTTCGATCAGGAATCGGCGCAGGCGGAAGAGCGCCTGGCGCGCGCCCGTGAGCGCTTCGAAGGTAAAGTTCATCGGCGAGCGGTAGTGGCCGCCGAGGAGCCAGTAGCGATAGGCGAGCGGCGAGTAGCCGCGGTCGCGCAGCTGGGAGAGCGTGATGCCGTTGCCGAGCGACTTGGAAATTTTCGTGCCGTCGATCGTGATGAAGGCGCAATGCATCCAGTAGCGGACGTACGGCGCGCGACCGGTGGCCGCCTCCGCCTGCGCGATTTCACCGTTGTGGTGCGTCGAGATATGGTCGATGCCGCCCGTATGCACATCGATCTGCTTGCCGAGGGTAGCGAAAGCCATGGCGGTGCACTCGATGTGCCAGCCGGGGAATCCATGCCCCCAGGGGCTCTCCCACCCAAGCTCTCCCTTCTTCCACACCGCAAAATCGGCGGGGTGGCGCTTCTCAGGATTTGCTTCGACGCGAGCTCCTTCCTTGAGCTTCGAGAGGTCTATGTTGCCGAGCTTGCCGTAGGCAGGGAAGCGGGCGGTATCGAAGTAGATGCCGTCGGAGGTCTCGTAAGTGTAGCCTTTCTCGACGAGCGTGCGAATGAGTGTGATCTGCTCGCGGATGTAGTCGCTTGCGCGGGTGTATTTTTTAGGAGTAATCGCATTGAGCGCTTCCATGTCTGCCTTGAATGCCTCGATGAAGGGCTCCACGACCGTGCGCATGTTCTTGAGGGTAGGTTTCTTACCGGCCCGACGCAGGGCGATCATCACCTTATCTTCTCCCTGATCGGCATCGTCGGTGAGGTGGCCGAAGTCGGTGAGGTTCATGGTGTGGTTCACCGCATAGCCGTTGAAGATGAGCGTGCGCTTGAGGATGTCAGCAAAGACGAAAGCGCGCATGTTGCCTATGTGCGGGTAGTCGTACACCGTAGGGCCGCAGGTGTAGAGGGTTACTTCTTTTTGGGAGCGGGGCGAAAACACCTCAGTTTTGGCGGGAAGGGTATTGAAGAGCACGAGCGGCGGATGAGGGGAACGGGGAGTTGCCTCGCGCTCCTTTCGCATGAAAAATCTGAGCATGGTGACGGTACGCAGAGAGCGTCCTGTGCCTCCTAGTCTACCATGGGATATATTGCCTCATGGCTCGGCGCGGATGTTCAAACTATGTCGTGCGGTGATACGTGCCGCGTGCTCACCGTCGCGGGAGAGAAAACGTGGCGGAGCGTGCTCCGACTGTTTTTACAGCGCTTGTTTTTGGAAAATGCTGGGTCGGTATGCGATACTGTGTGCATGCAGTACATGAACACCTCACCGGGAGAGCCGCTGCCTCCTGCAGAAGCAACGACGGGGGAAGACGAGCAGCACGACGAGCTTGCCGCGCCGCGCACCTTGCCGCTTACCGGTATTGGCTTGGCGCTCCTATTGGCCGCCGCCGCTTTTTTCTCCGGCCTCCATGTAGGGTCTGACACGCGACTGGAAGCTAACGTGGCGTCACTCTTTGCCTCGTCGCCTGCGGAGACCACCGATCTCTCGCGCTTCTGGAAGGTGTGGGAGCTCCTCGATGAACGATTCGTTTCAGCAAGCAGCAGTGACCCGTTAAGTACCGAGGAGCGCATCGATGGGGCAATCCGTGGCCTCGTCGAGAGCTACGGCGATCCCTACACGGTATACTTGCCCCCTGAAGAGTCCGAAGCCTTCGAGGAGACTATCTCCGGTAACTTTGAGGGCGTCGGCATGGAGGTGGGACAGCGTAACGGCGTACTCACCGTGATTGCGCCGCTGCCGGACACACCGGCAGACCGTGCCGGCATCAAAGCGGGCGATTCGATCATTCGAATCAACGGGGAATCCACAGAACGCCTCAACATCGATCAGGCGATTAAGCTCATTCGAGGCGAGAAGGGAACGGCGGTAACGCTGACGCTCTTTCGCGAGGGAGAGTCGGAGCTCTTGGAGATTTCGGTGGTGCGCGACACGATCAGCATCCCAACCATCGAAACCGAGACGCGCGACGGGGTCTTTATCATTCGTCTCTACAACTTCTCTGCGATTGCTGAAGCGCGTGTGCAAGAGGCGCTGCGCGAGTACGTCCGCTCAGGCCAGAAGAAGCTTATCTTTGACCTGCGTGGCAACCCCGGCGGCTACCTGCAGGGGGCTGTCAACATAGCGAGCTTCTTCTTACCAACCGGGAAGGTGGTAGTGCGCGAGTCGTTCGGCGAGGGAGAAGAGGAGCACGTTTTTCGCAGCACCGGCAGGACGCTCGGCGGATACGCGCCAGACAAGATGGTCGTACTCGTCGATCAAGGATCGGCCTCTGCCTCAGAGATCCTCGCGGGAGCGCTCAAGGCCCATAAGGTAGCAACCATTATGGGTATGCAGACCTTCGGAAAGGGATCCGTGCAGGAGCTCATCCCGCTCAGTGGCGGCTCGTCCTTGAAGGTGACGGTAGCGCGATGGCTTACTCCCGATGGCAGCTCGATTTCTGACGGCGGGCTCGCGCCGGATATTGAGGTGCCGTTCGAGGTTCCGGAAGGATCTGCTGAAGGCACCGATCCGCAGCTGGAGGCGGCAATTGAATTTCTAAAGCAGTAGAAACCAAGGTGGCGGGCACGTTTGAAAACACTCGTGCGATCGGCTATGATGGACGGGTTATTCGTTGATCGCTCGCTATGAAAGTAATTCTGCTGCGTGATATTGCTCGCCTGGGAAGGAAGTACGAGGTGAAGGAGGTGCCTGCAGGCCACGCTCAAAATTTTCTGATTCCGCGGGGGTTTGCTGAACCCGCAACGGCGCAGAATCTCAAGCGGGTTACTGAGCGGGCAGAGCACGCAGCTGCCAGTCGGGAAGCCACTGCTGCAGAGCTCGATGCGCTTGCCGAAACGCTGGTTCTCGAGCCGCTCCGTATCCGCGCAGAGGCCAATGCTCAGGGTCACCTCTTTAGGGGACTGCGTGCACAGGATATTACCGCAGCGCTTGCTGCGCGCGGCTTCACGCTCTCACCTGAGAGCGTGAAGCTCGAGCGCCCCATCAAGTCGACTGGCGAACACGCCGTGACGCTGACGGCGGGCGAACACGAGCAGACCATCACGGTCACGGTAGAAGGTGCCTAATCTTTTCTTCGTATGAATCGGACGCGCGACATCGTACTCGTTATCGGCGGCACGCTGCTGCTCATTGCGCTCCTCGGCGTGTGGGTAGGATACAAAAACGGAGATATCTCCTTTACCCGTGAACAGGGCATCGCAGAGCACGAGTTTCCACGCTCACTTACCACCAAGGACGTAACTTCCGAAGAACACCCCACTATGAACAGTACCACCAACCCTACCGTTACCCTGCAGACTAGCAAGGGTGATATCGTCATCGAGCTCTACCAGGATCTCATGCCGGTGACGGCTGGGAACTTCATGAAGCTTGCACAAGAAGGTTTCTACGATAACACTAAATTTCACCGGGTCATCAACGGTTTTATGATCCAGGGCGGCGATCCCAACTCGAAGGGAAGCGATACAGCAACCTACGGCCGAGGCGGACCGGGCTACACGATCGCCGACGAGCACGTTGCTGATCCTAAGCTCTCGAATGTGCGCGGTACCATCGCCATGGCTAACAGCGGGCCCCAGAGCGGCGGCAGTCAGTTTTTCATCAACCTCGTCGACAACACGGGTTTGGATTTCGACAAGCAGCCACTCTCCTCAAAGCATCCGGTCTTCGGACGGGTTGTGGCTGGAATGGAGGTGGTTGATCTGATTGCTACGGTACCCACCAACGAGCGCGACATTCCGCTTGAGCCGGTGGTGGTGAGGAGTGTCGTCGTGGAATAGTAGGGGAGAACGCACGCACAAACGCCGCGCACCAGTGGTGCGCGGCGTTTGTGCGGGATAGCGGTTATCCAGGGAGTACGTCCACCGCCTTGCGGAGCAGCTTCTTTCCGTCAAACCGAACCTTGCGTGCCGTGCGGAAGGAAACAACACCTGGCTGTGCGGCAAAGAGCGTGTGGTCGCGACCGACCCGCACGTTCTTGCCAGCCATGATGCTGGTGCCGCGCTGGCGCACCAGCACCTCACCGGTCCGCACCGCCGTTCCTTCAGAGCGCTTCACGCCGAGGAACTTCGGCTTTGAATCGCGTAGGTTTTTTGCTGATCCTCCTGCTTTCTTTGTTGCCATAGGGTGCTCGTACGTTGTGCAGCAGCTCTTCTCCTTGGACGTGCGGGTTAGGTATAATACCGCCAAGGAGCGCCAGGTAGCACAGCGATATGGGTCCTAGTATAAAAGAATTTCTCCATAAAATCAAGGCTGCCGGCAACGGGGTGCTACTCGGACCGGAGCTCTTTCCTGCCTTGCTTCTTGTCGCAGTGGGAGTCGGCTCCTTCGGGCTCGGACGTCTCTCTGTTGTGCTGCCCGCGGAGCCGACGGCAGTAGCTTCGCCAATCGTCGAGCTGACTGCAGCAGTAGCACCCGCGGTGCCGCCTGAATCAGCGGAAGCACTCCCTCTGGCCGAGGGTGCCGCTCCTCCGGCTGTATCAGCAACGCCGGGGGCGGTCGTGGGCTCGAAGAACAGCGATAAGTACCACCTGCCGTGGTGCTCGGGCGCCAAGCGCATTAGTGAGGCAAACAAGGTGTGGTTTGCCTCAGTAGAGGAGGCACGCGCCGCGGGCTACGTTCCGGCGAGCAACTGCCCGGGCCTGTGATTCTCGTGCGGAAGTGCGTATTATACAGGCAATGAAACCCCTGAAGTGGCTTCGTCGGGTAGGCGGCACGGTTCTCTTCATGGTGGGAATGGTCGCACTCTTGCTGCCCATCCTGCCGGGGTGGTTTTTAATCGCGTGCGGGCTGTACCTGCTTGCGGTTGATTCTCCCGGCATGCAGCAGCGTATCGCGGTGATTCGTGCGCGCCATCCTCTCTTCGATCGGCTGCTCGTACCCATCGATCGTTTTGCCGGGAAAAAGTCGACGCCCGCACCACCGGAAGAGTAGGCGTGCTATGCTTTTGGCATGCTTGTCGTCGATGTCGAAGCTTCCGGGACCGAGTACCAGACGCACTCTATCGTTTCGATCGGAGCTGTCGACTTCAGCGATCCTTCTCGACAGTTTTACGATGAGTGCCGAGTATGGGAAGGGGCGCACATCATGGAGGGTGCGCTTGCGGTGAACGGCTTTACCGAAGAAGAGATCACCGACCCGATGAAAAAGACTGAAGCAGAGATAGTCCGTGCGTTTCTGGCGTGGGCACATGAAGCGGACGAGCGAACATTGGCGGGCCAGAACGTTTCGTTTGATCGTGATTTTCTGCGGGCAGCTGCCGCGCGTGCAGGCGCGGACTGGGACCTCGCGTATCGCACCGTAGATACGCACACGCTCGCGTACATGCACATGGTGGGGCGGGGGCTCTCGGTTCCGGTCACCAAGCACCGCTCCGCGCTCGACCTCGATGCCATTTTGCGGTACTGCGGCATTCCTGATGAGCCGCTGCCCCACAATGCGCTCACGGGCGCTCTCTCTCATGCCGAGGTTATCTCTCGACTCCTCTACGGACGGAAGCTCCTGCCGGAGTTTGCAGCCTTTCCTATTCCCTGGAGCGACTGAAGCAATGCACGTACCGACGTCGACGGGGAGGGGAGATGCCCCGTATACTTACGCTATACCACTACTAAGATTACTAAAGACCCGAAAGGACTATGTTTGGAATGCTTCGGAAGAAAGAAAAAGCTAATCCGCGCCAAGAGGAAGCAGCGGAGCGCGATCGGACGATAGCGCAGCTGCCAGTGGGACGCACGGGAGCTAGTCGCGTCGAGGAAGAGCTGCTCGCCACCGGCGGCCAGCGCGACGAGATAGAATCCTGGCGTATTTTCAAGATCATGGCGGAGTTCGTAACCGGCTTTGAGGTGCTGCGGAGCTACGACCTTGCCGCGACCATTTTTGGGAGCTCCCGGTGCCAGTTTGATGACGAAGTGTACAAGCAGGCTGAGACGCTGGCTGCACGACTTGTCGGCGAGGGGTTTGCTATCATCACGGGCGGTGGACAAGGTGTAATGGGGGCGGCGAATAAAGGTGCGAAAGAGGCTGGCGGCCACTCGGTAGGTCTCAACATTGAGCTGCCCACTGAACAGCAGCTCAACCACTACCTCACCGACAGCCAGGAATTCCACTACTTCTTCACCCGCAAGGTGATGCTCGCCTACGCTTCGGAAGTCTATGTCATCTTTCCCGGCGGCTTCGGCACGCTCGACGAACTCTTCGAGATCATGACGTTGGTGCAAACGAAGAAGGTTAAGCAGGTACCTGTCATTCTCTTTGGCAGCGAATACTGGGAGCCGCTCGTCGAATGGTTTGAAGGGGTGCTCTTGGAGCGCCACCATGCCATCAGCGAAGAAGATCTCGAAATCTTCCATGTCGTCGATTCCGTTGATGAAGCGATGGACGTTGTCCGTAAGCACCTCGATCTCTAGGTTGTACGTCTGTATGGGTACCTACCGCACGAAACTTGCAGCGTTCACCGCTGATTCCTTACCCGACCTTGATACGGCTGCGTTAGGTGCGCTCGAGCTTGCCCAAGAGGAAACGCTACCGTCGGTTGCAGCGCTTCCTCGAGAACGAGTGCTCGTGGTGGGAAGCGGTAATGCACAGGGCGCGGGGAAGCTGCTCTTCGAGGGGGCAGACGTGTTCTATGCAGATGAGAGCACGTACGAGCAGGTGCTCGAGGTACACCGCTCTCGCATTGCTGCGGCAGTGGTGATTTCAGCCTCTGGCAGCAAGCACGCTATAGGGTGCGCGCAGACGCTCAAAGAAGCCGGTCTTTCCCTCTGGCTTCTTACCAACAGTCCGACTGCCCCTGCTGCCGTGCATGTTCCAGCACAGCAGGTACTCGTCTTCCCGAAGAACAGAGAGCCGTACACCTACAACACGTCCACCTACCTCGGCATGGTGCTTTCGCGAACAGGGGAGGATCCGCGCCGCATCACCGAGCACCTGCAGGCTGATGTTGCTCCCCGCATTCCAGCTACCTTAGGTTCTTACGACGCCTTCTACCTCATCCTGCCGCCAAAGTTCATTGGCATGAAAGAGATGTTTCTGACTAAGTTTGACGAGCTCTTTGGCAGCGTTGTTTCTGCCCGAGCGTTTACCACCGAGCAGTCGAAGCATGCAAAAACAGTTGTTCCCTCAGCACGTGAGTGCTTTGTGAGTTTTGGAGAAGAAAATAGGGACTTCGGGAATCCCGCAGCCCGCATTACTGTTCCGCTGCCCGAGAATGCAGGGTATGGGAGCATGCTCGCCACGGGCTACTTCTTCATAGGGCAGGTGCAGAAGCAGCACCCACCCTACTTTAAAGACCACGTGGCCGCGTACGTAGCAGAATCTTCGCGCCTATTCGGTCGACCGATGTCGCTCATTGTCGAGTAATGTCACATGTACGTACTCTTTGATATTGGCGGCACAAAGACGCGCGTGGCCCTCACCGAGGACCTCCGTTCGCTTGCGGCTGTGGAGAAGTTTGATACCCCCCATCTCTACGCAGAGCGCGTTGAGGCGATTAGTCGAGCGGCGCGGCGTCTTGCGGGGTCGCATACACTCATAAGGGGTGCGGGAGGGGTGCGGGGGCGACTCCTGCCGGATCATGGCGGCGTCGAGCGGGACAGCACGCTTAAGGATGGGGAAGGGAAACCGCTTGCGGCAGATCTTGGTCGCGCGCTCGGTACCGAGGTGCTCCTTGAAAACGACGCGGCGCTCGCGGGTCTCGGCGAGGCTCACTTTGGCGCCGGACAGGGGTACGGTATCGTTGCCTACCATACGGTCTCGACGGGGGTAGGTGGTGCCCGCATCGACCATGGGCGCATCGACGCCGAGAGCAGAGGATTCGAGCCCGGTAAGCAGCTGATTGATGCCGACCGTACGCTCTGTCCCTCCTGCGAGAGTGGCCAGCTCGAAGACATGGTTTCTGGCACGGCAGTGGAGCACCGTTTCGGTAAGAAACCCTACGAAATAGCCCAGAGCGACCCGCTCTGGGACCAGCTCGCGCACTGGCTTGCAATGGGCCTTAAAAACACGATCGTCTACTGGTCTCCTGAGAGTATCATCCTGGGAGGCTCTATGGTCCTCGGGAACCCTAAAATACGTCGAGAAGACATTGAGCGGCACCTGGCGGCGCTCCTGGGAGGAGAAATGCAGCTTCCACCCATCGCTGAGGCACTCCTAGGCGACGAAGGAGGCCTCTACGGGGCTATGGTGCTCCTCGGAGAAGGGAAGCGGGTGGGGGAGTAACCCCTCACTACACAGACGGTTTGGTGTCTTGGGCAAGTAAGTGGTATAAAAAATGGCTCAACATAGCCATTTGAATTGCATTGACAGAGGGGAAAAGTAATCGTGAAGTATTGACTTTAAATACAGATGTGCTATAATTAAGGCCTATTCGGCCGCAAGCCGGATTTTTTGTTGGATAAGACAACTGGCTTATTTTAAGCACCGTCGTCGCAGCAGTGATCGCCGTATCCTCGTTCTCATCGGTACCGGATACGGCCTACGGGCACATTGAAATAAAGGAAGAACGTGTCGCTACCCTTGCTACTGCGGGTGCACAAAATGTCACCGAGCTGGCTGTCCGAGAATACTTCAAAGACATCCCGGTTATGATTCAGGTCGCTCGCTGTGAGTCGACGTTCCGCCATACCCTTGCCGACGGCTCAGTCCTTCGCGGCGTGGTGGACAAAGCAGACCTCGGCGTGATGCAGATTAACACCCGCTACCACGGCGCTACTGCGCAGGCGCTTGGTTTGGATCTCCAGGTTCTCGAGGATAACATGGCGTACGCCCGTTACCTCTACGAGAAGCAGGGTACCAAGCCATGGAATGCCTCGGCGCCCTGTTGGAACCGCACGCTGGCACAAGCTTCCTAGAAGGTGTCCGTAGAGCAAACGTACCTAGCGTACAAAAAGCCCCCGCATGTGCGGGGGCTTTTTGCGTTCGGGTAGGCGCGGTATCATGGAGCTCTGCATGCACCACTGGCTTGTAAAGACAGAACCGGAGACCTACTCCATCGACAGCTTACAGGCGGAGAAAGTGGGGAGGTGGGACGGGGTGCGCAACTACCAGGCGCGCAACTTTCTGCGAGACGGCATGCGGGTTGGGGAACAGGTGTTCATTTACCACTCGAGTACCCAGGTACCAGGAATTGCCGGTGTGGGGGAGGTGGTTCGCGCCGGCTACCCTGATCCGACGGCCTTCGACCCGGAGAGTCCATACTACGATCCTGCTTCGACCCCGGCGCACCCACGGTGGTATGCGGTCGACATCCGCTTTGGAGAGAAGTTCCCGGAGGTTATGCCTCTTGCTCGGCTGCGCACCGAGCGCTCACTGCGCGGCATGCCGCTTTTGCGTCCGGGCCAACGGCTCTCGGTGCAGCCGGTGGAAGAAGGACAGTTTGAATACATTATGAAGCTCGTGGCGCACCATGGATGAAGTAATTGTCGGGGGAGTCTACGAGCACTACAAGGGCAACCGCTACCGGGTGATCGGTATTGCGCTCGACAGCGAGACGCACGAAAAGAAGGTCGTCTACCAAGGGCTCTACAGCTCTGAAGCGTTTGGCTCCCAGTCTCTCTGGGTGCGCCCGTACGAGCTCTTTGTGGGCTCTGTCACACTCGGTGCGACCATTCGGCCGAGATTTAAGTACCTGCCGGCCGACCAGGAAGGCTAGCAGCGATGTATGCGATTGGGATTCTTTGATTCAGGGGTAGGGGGACTTGCCATTGCGCGCGCTGTGCAAGAGGTGCTGCCCGAGTACGATTACTCATTTTACGGCGATACGGCAAACGTGCCGTACGGCGATAAAACCGAGGAAGAGATTCTTGCGCTTACCCAAGCCGGGGTCGAACGCCTCTTTCTGCAAGACTGCGCGATCGTCATACTTGCCTGCAACACGGCCTCTGCGGAGACGCTCCGAACACTGCAAGATACGTACCTGCCCCGGCACTATCCGGACCGCCGAATTCTGGGAGTGATCATTCCGACGATCGAAGAGGTGATTATGCGCGGATCGCGCCGAGCGCTGCTCATCGCTACGAGCCGCACCGTGGCATCAACAAAGTACGAGCGCGAGCTGTCCACACGCAACAGTACCGATCTGGCTCTGATAAGCCAGGCGACGCCATCGCTCGTGCCGCTTATCGAAGCGAACAAGTTTGCTAGCGCCACGCGCGAAGCGATCAGCATCATCGACCGTCACCGCAGGGCAGTGCACGCTGTCGACACGGTAGTGCTCGGGTGCACGCACTACACGGTACTCAAAGGTTTCTTGCGTGAGCACTACGGGGAAGTGGTCTCCATAGTCTCGCAAGACGAGGTGATTCCCCGCAAGCTTGCCGATTACCTCATGCGTCATCCCGAGATAGAGAAGCGGCTCACGCGTCGTGGAATGCGCGACGAATACTTTACGGGTAAGGTCGATGCGGATCTGCTCGCATGGCTAGCGGCTCGGGAGGGAAGCGGGGCCTGAGTGAGGGATGCAAGGACTCCAGATTGTCGCACAATGTATCTTTTACGACATACATACGGAGCAGCTGGCGGTGCCTCTAACGCCTGTATCCATCTGGGTGCTTCGGTAGCTTGCTCCCCTGCTCCTGTCATAAACGTTCCTTTCCTGCGTCGTTCAATATTCAAAAATTGAAATTGATTCTCTTTTTGGCAGCTCCTACACCTTTGGTGTGTTGTCTAGCTCGTCCTATGGAGCCGGCAGATAGTTCATTGGGTTGAGGTAGCCGCTTGCAGCAGAGACCGGTACGGTGAGCGTGATGCCGCTATTGCAGGTGTACTGCGTGAAGTTAACGGCACCTGAGGCATAGACCGTGAAGTGGAGGTGCGGACCGGTAGCGTAGCCGGTTGCGCCGCTATGTCCGATGACCTGGCCGGTGACAACCGATTCGCCCTCGTTGACGCTCACCACTGAAAGGTGCGCGTACAGGGTGGTCAGGCCGTTTGCGTGCTTGATGAGGACCCACTTGCCGTACTGGCACATAGGTGCAACTTGCGTATTGATGGCAATAACGGTTCCCGAGAGTGCGGCGCGTACGGTGCTACCGGTGGGAGCGCCCAGATCGATGCCGTTGTGCCCCTGGCCGTTGTAGGCTGCAGATTGAGCGAACTGCGTGTAGCCGAAGGTTTGCGTAATGCGTACATTATCAAGCGGCCAGGCAAACACGCCTGAGCCGGCACTCGGAATGCTCGTAGGATCGAGCGTAAACTTCAGTTTGGCCTCGAGCTCCTTGAGCTCCTGTTCAAACTTCGCTTTAGCGGCTTCTCGCTCCGCGAGCAGCGTCTGGTACTGTTTTTCTTCGTTCTGTGTCTGAACCAGCAGCTGGTTCTTCTCGCTCTTATTAACTTCGAGCACCTTCTGCTGGCCTGCGTAGATGTTTGTGAGCTCTACTAGTTCCCCGCGCTTCGCTCGATTTTCGGCCATCTTGCCGGCAAGTATCGCATTCAGCTCAGCAAGGTCACGCACCTCATCCTCCATGACAGAGCGCACCTGCGCAAGCGCATCGAGGGTGACCCAAAAATCGGAAAGATTGGCATGCGTGAGCAGCGTCTCGATGAGCGAGACATCATCCGCTTCGTCAATCCTCCGGAGGGTCTCTTTGATCGCATTTTGGTTGCGAGTGATACTCTCATTGGTTGCGGTAATCTCCAAGTTGAGCCGCTCGATCTCAAGATCGGTGGTGCCAATCTTATTCTGTGTGTAGCTGAGATCGCTCTGGACCTTCTTGCGCTCAAGCTCGAGCGCGTTGATGGCGCTCTTGAGAGTGCTCTTTTCAGCCCCTACCTTCTGCAGCTCTGACTGGTACTGTGCGATTTCTGTTTCGATTTGCCGAAGGCGGTTATTTCGCTCGTTAATTTCATTTCTGATACGGTTTACCTCGCTCGAGACATTTTCTTGTGCGCGTACTGGGTTCGTGTACGCCAAAAAAGAGCCGTACAGAACGGTTAGAGAGAGTACGATTCCTGTGGTGAATACGTACGCATGCCTCATGCACTTCGTATTGTACCACAGGCTCTCTCGAGCCGCTTGAGCGATTCGCGCTTCCCGAGTACATGCATGAGCGTAAAGGGGTCAGGCGATCGTTCCCGCCCTGAAAGGGCGACGCGAACTGGCCAGAGGACTTCCCCCTTCCCTTCTTTTTCTGCGTACGGCCAGATAGCGGCCCGTGCCTCCTCTGCGGATACCTGCTCGTCGAGTGGCTCGAGTAGCTCGGCGACATGCAAAAGGCGCGGCAGCGCCGCATCTGGCGTCGGGTCGTTTTTCCATGCCAAGAGCTCCCGAGTGGGCTCAGGGTCAAAGAATGCAAAGTCGTACTCCCCGTTTTGAGCATCGAGTGATACGTCGGAAAGCACGCGCGTGCGTTCCCGAATCGAGGCGAGGAGCCGGAAGAATCGCTCTCGGTAGGGTCCTTTCATATCTTCAATAAGCGCAGTAATTTCGTTAGGGAGACGTTCAAGGACCAAAGTCGCAAACGTCTCGTCTGGCATGCGGCGTAGGTGCTCACGATTGAACCAGGCGAGCTTCTCCGTGCTGAAGATCGCCCCACTCTTCTGGACGCCGCCGAAATCAAAACGTGCGGTGAGTTCAGCAATTGAAAATACCTCTTCGTCGGTTCCCGGATTCCAACCGAGGAGTGCCAGGTAGTTGACGATCGCCTCTTTGAGGTAGCCGGCCTTGCGAAATTCATCGAGCGATACTGCGCCATGGCGCTTGGAGAGCTTTGAGCGATCGGGAGCCAGGATGAGGGGCAAATGGGCGTAGGTAGGTCGCGGAGCTCCGAGTGCCTGCTGTATGAGTATCTGGCGCGGCTTATTGGAGATGTGGTCTTCTCCCCTGATCACATGGGTGACACCCATGTCCAGGTCATCAGCTACGACGGCGAAGTGGTAGAGGGGATCGTCAATCGAACGGGCGATGATGAGATCACCGAGCTCCGTGGTATCGAAGCTAATCTCTCCCCTAATCTCATCAGTGAAGGTGATTGTTGTATTGGGATTCTTGAGGCGCACGAGCTCGACGGTTTCACCAGGATGCTGCCTGCTCTCTTCCCTGGAGAGGTATGCACTCCCCTCGTTGACGAGCCGCTCCAGGTGGGCGCGGTGAATAGCGGAGCGCTCCGATTGCCGGTAGAATGCGTCCGAGGTGATGCCTAGCCACGTGAGCCCTTCAAGGATTTCTTCTTCGTATGCGCGAGTACTGCGCGCCGCGTCCGTATCCTCGCTCCGTACAATGAAGGTGCCGTTGTAGTGTCGCGCATAGAGAAAGTTAAAGAGCGCGGTTCGTGCCGTGCCGATGTGGAGATGACCGGTGGGGCTCGGTGCTATTCTAGTGACGACAGGTTGCATGGCGGTGATTAGCGGTGTCCGAGGGCAATGGTAAGCAGCATTGTAGCGATTGAGGCAGCGGCATCACGCGGGGCGAACTGAATCGCTGCCTCTTCCATGCGCTGCCTCGCTGACGGATCGTTCATAATACGATTCACCTCTGCGGCCAGCAAGTGCGGGGTCAAATTCTCTTCCTCCATCACCGAGGCAGCGCCGGATCGCGCGTACGCGTACGCATTCATGCGCTGGTCGTGGCTAATTTCTTCAGGAATCGGAATGAGGATTGAGGGTTTTCCGTGCAGCGCGATTTCATAGATGGATCCGCTCCCTGCCCTCGAAATGACGAGCGCTGCGCGAGTGAGCGCTTCCTTGAGTGTTGCGGCATCAAAGAAGCCGCGGACGTAGTAGCGATCAATGAACTCCTGCTGCTTAGTGAGCGCTCGCGCAGTTTCGAGCACTACCTGCGCTTGCCGTTCGCCTGTCTGGTGAAGGATTGCATAGTGCTCGAGAAGCTCGTCGAGCGCCGTTACAATGAGGTTATTAACGCGCTCAGCTCCCTGCGAGCCGCCCAGTACGAGGATGAGCGGCTCTTGAGCGGTTACGCCGAGTCGTTCGGCGGCGTTCTCGGGCGTGCTCTCGAGAAGCCGTTTCCGAACGGGTATGCCGGTACGGACCGTTTTTGCTGCTGGAAAGTACTGCAGCGATTCTTCGTAGGAAACAGCGATGGTTTTAGCGAGACGTGCCGCAAAGGCGTTGGCCCGGCCTGGCCGCACGTCCGACTCGTGGATCACAATCGGTATGCGCAGAAGCCATGCGGCAATGACAACCGGCATGCTGGTGTAGCTCCCCTTGCTAAAGACCACGTCCGGATAGAGCAAGAGCAACCGTACGAAGGCGACGAGAATACCTGCCGCGGTCTTGAGTGTGTCGGTAAAATTGCGGAAGGAAAAATAGCGGCGGAGCTTCCCTGCCGGCACGTGGATGTGGCGAATATTCTGTGCAAAGAGGGACCCGCTATCGTACGGATCCGGTCCTAGGTGGTAGAGCTCTGGTACGATCAGCCGCTCCTGGCGGGATAGGTCGTGTACGGCCTCAGCAACGGCAATGAGCGGGTAGAAGTGTCCGCCTGATCCGCTTCCCGTAAAGACGATACGCATACCCGTGTGGTGCTATTGTACCATCCCCTTCCCTTTCTTGCGGTACTTCGAGACATTGAGGACGATGCCGACTGATGCCAGGGTCGCAAGGAGGGCGGTCCCACCGTGACTGATAAAAGGCAGCGGCAGACCCGATATAGGAGCAAGCGCCAACATAGACGCCATGTTGAGGAACGCCTGCAGGACAATGAGGGTAATAAAGCCG
>CAZKXF010000002.1:0-15498 GCA_964556805.1 uncultured Candidatus Saccharibacteria bacterium | reverse complement strand
TCTGGCATAATCCAGCCGTTTCGGGTCATGAGATGCAATTGCCGGCAAAGGTGGGGAAGCGCGGGGCGTGTACCTCGAGTCGTCGGCGTATACTGTCTTTAGCGGTGCAAGCTACAGCTCCGGGGAGAGCACGAATGTGCGCTACCTGCTCGATAGTCGGCTCTCGCTCGCGAGCGATATTGGCGGCAACACCATTGTCTTTGCCCGCCTTACAGGCGCGGCAGATCGGACGGGCACCATCCGTATCACGGCAAGCAGCGATAGCAGCCGTTTCCGGGAACTTACGGTGGGAGAGCGTGGGGAGGTTACCCTCGGAAGCAACTAAGGCATGTATACCGATACAGAAAACCGCGGATTCAGCACCGTTGAGGTACTGGTTGTCTCGGCGATAGCGATTACGGTCGTGACTGCCATTACGGCGTCTTACCACGCCTTCTTTGCATTGGCTCGCAACGTCACCGAGACAACAGCCGCTGGCCTCATGCTCGAAGAAGGCGCTGAGGCCGTCGTGTACCTACGCGACATGGGCTGGGACACGCACATCGCACCCTTGGCGCTCGGTACCGAGTATGCGCTCGAGTGGACCGGCACCGGCTACCGAGCGACCACTACGCCGCAGGCAGGTAGCCTTTCGCGCAGTGTGGTGATGAGCGCGGTTTCGCGCACGGCCACTGGTGTGGTAAGTGCCAGTGGTACCACTGACCCTCAGACGCGCCGAGTGCTCATTACCGTCGAGAATGCTGCTGGTGTCGAACGTGCGCGTGGGGAAATGCTCATTCACAATGCCTATGCAGAGTAACGATCGCGGCTTCGTACTCATTGACCTGCTCGTCTACATCGCGAGCGCGGTGGCTATTCTTGCGGCGATCACCTATTTTGCAGCACAAATGTACACGGTCTACAGTGCCGTGACGGCACCGGCGCGCGCGGATCGGGTGGGGGCGAGCGCCCTTGCCGCGCTCGCTAAAGACATCCGCTCGGGACGCACGGTCAATCAGGCGGCGAGCGCTTTTAATACGCCTGCAGGCTTTCTGACGATCGAGGCGCAGACGGGGGAGACTGAGCTTGTGAAGCACTTCGGCATCGAGAACGGCCGGCTGGTCTACCGAGAGAACGGCGGATCGGCGATACACCTTACGCCCGAGGACATGGCGGTGTCCGCCTTGCGCTTCACGCAGCTTGTTACGCCAATCTCGTACGCTGTCCGCTACGAGCTCACGCTCACCTTTCCGGTGCGTGGCGGTACCGAAACGCGTACGTACAGCGGCCTTGCCATTATGCGTCACTCATATGAGTAACATCCGCACTCTCTTGCCGCTTCGTTCTGGCGGCTACATCCTCATCCTCAATACGCTCGTCTTTCTCGCGATCTCTTTCTTCATTATCGCTGCTATCATCACGCCCCTTATGGCGAGTCGCCGCACCGCCGAAGCGTTCGTCTCTTCGACTCAGGCCTTCATGCTCTCGCACTCGGCGGTTGAAGAGGCACTCTATAAAATGAAGAACCAGAAGCAGCTCTCCTCGAGCGAAACCCTGGTGCTCGGCGGCCACGAGGCGCAGATCTCTGTCTCCACGAGCCTCGGCGGCAAGACGGTGGAGGTAGTAAGTGATGTGGCAGACTACGCGCGTATGCTGCGCGTACGGGTGAGCGAAAACACCGGCGTGAGCTTTCACTACGGCTTGCAAGCAGGGCAGGGAGGGTTCGAAATGTCTGGTGGCGCGCAAATCAACGGCAACGTCTACTCCAATGGCGACGTAGTTGGTACCGGCGGCCCCGTCATTACAGGTTCGGCAACGGTAGCCAATGCCTCAGATCCTATTGCCCACCAGTCAAACGGCGGACCTACGAACCCAGCGTACTCTATCGGTTTTGGCGCCAACACCACACCGCAGGATATGGCGCAGAGCTTTCGTGTGTCGACCTCCACGCCGCTGACGAGCGTGCGCCTCTTCATGAAACGAACAGGGAGTGGTTGGATGAACGATATCACCGTGCGTATCACCACCGACAGCGGCGGCAAGCCGAGCAGTACCACGGTCGCTTCGGCTGTGTTGCCGTACGGCCAAATAACGGGTTCCTATAATTATCTCTCGATCCCCTTTACGACTACCCCCACGCTGTCGCAGAACACTACCTACTGGATTGTGCTCGATACTGGTACGACCTGGGGTTCGGGGTACATGGTCGCGGCCACCCAGAGCACCTACGCCAACGGCCTTGCAAAAACCGGCAGCTGGTCATCGAGCAACGGCGGTACTTGGAGCGATACCGCTCCTGTCGGCCTCGATGCATACTTCGATATCTACGTCGGGGGCGATACGGGCCGCATCTCGGGACTCACGATCGGTCAATCGGGCGGGGATGCGTGGGCGCACCAGGTTACCAACACGAACGTAAGCGGCGCCCTCTACTGCCAAGCCTCTTCAGGTACGAACAAGCCGTGCGATACCTCGAGGCCCGATCCGGTGGCTCAGCCGTTTCCCATTTCAGAGGGGAACATTAATGCCTGGAAGATGGAAGCGGAAATGGCCAGCACAACGATAGGCAACCTCTCCTTCGGCGGTGCGCAGCAGGCGTCTCTGGGTCCGCAAAAGATTGTCGGCAACCTCACGGTGGGAGCAGGCGCAGTCCTCAATGTCACCGGTACGCTGTGGGTCACAGGCGACGTCTCGGTGACCGGCGGAGGCATCATACGGCTCGCACCCAGCTACGGCAGCGCAAGCGGCGTCATCGTTGCCGACGGCAGAGTTTCTGCAGGTGGTGGCGGGCAGTACCAGGGTAGCGGCCAGTCGGGGAGTTACATACTCATGATAACGACGAGCACCTGTCCCTCGGGCTCCTGCGGGGGTAACCCAGCGGTCAGTGTGTCGGGAGGCACGGGCGCGGTGATCTTAAATGCGCAGTACGGCACCATCGAATTTTCAGGCGGCGCGCAGGCAAAGCAGGCAACGGCCGAGAAGATCATCATGGGCGGCGGCACGACCGTAAACTACGAGACGGGCTTGGCCGACGTGAATTTCTCGAGCGGCCCCTCCGGCTCCTGGGCGATCGAAGAGTGGGATGAGATTTAACTTTAGGGCTACTAGATATTTCTTTTTTGAAGTATAGTTGGGGCAACTAAAGGTCATTAAGTCGTATGAATCCACCTACTTCAGCACCTGATCCGCGTTCTCCTTTTACACAACCGCTCGTGCTCGGATCAATTCTCGCCGCTTTTCTTATTGGTATTGCGATTGGGTCTCTCACCTTTGCTCTTTTAGATAAATCCACAGGACAGAGGGTTGTAGATAAGGCTGCAGAAAAAGAAGAAATAGCAGACGCAAAATCGGATTATGAATCCAGATTTATGTCTGAAACAGTGACGCTCAGCATTATTGAAACTGAGGCTGCAAAATTCAGTGGAACTATTCAGTGGGCAACAGTTGAAGAAGAAGTAGAGAATGAGGAAAAGTTTGCAGGCAGTGACTGGGTGCGAACCGGTAAGCTTGAAGAGCTCGGTTTCAGGACACATACTGCTTTTGAGAGATATCCAGAGCTCGTGGATGTGATTCAGCGGTGGAAGCCAGACTTTAATACCAACGATGTAAGCACGTCCGCGTTGGGAGGTACGGCCCAGATAAGGAATGGTACTCTCCGAATTCTCAAAGGCTGCACCCCTCATAACTGTGCTGAGACACAGCATGTGATCGCTGTTGAATCAGGATTAGAGAGAACTTTTCTCCTGGTTCAAAATGGTGCTGATTTCAAGGTGTATGGAAGACCTGAGGAAGAAATAAAACAAATTCTCTACACAGCGTATCTATCGGACGAGTAAGGAGGAAAATCGTAAGGTATAAGAACGCCGCTATAAAAGCCCCTCTGAGACAGGTTGTAAATTTCGTTCAGCTGCCTCAAGTGGGTACAGAGAGCGATATGGTGCAAAGAAAAGACCGCGGTGCCTGCCGCGGCCTCTATGGTACTGATGGGTTTGGTGGTTGCTAGGATCTGCCACATCAGGCACTGTACAGATCGCACCCTTTAGGGCTCCCTCGAAGTCCTGAATGACATCCAAGTTCCCACGGAAGAGCCGTGCCAGCCCAGCTCGACGTTATTCCTCTTCCATCAAGCGCTGCCGCGTGGGGTCGATTGGCCTCGGTGCCCCTGCTTGTGCCCGTACGAGACGAGCTTCCCGGAGTTCGCTAGCTAAAGTATAGCAGCCGCAGGCTATGTGTGAACGACCAGGTCTTCCTGCGCTTCTGAGAGACCTCCGGTGACCGTGCTACAATTTTTGGATGATTCGAAAAACGGCAGGAAAGAGGAATACGGCGAGTGGCGGACCGAAGCGGCTTGCGGTGGCGAACTGGAAGATGAATCCACCTACGGTGGGGAAGGCGAAGGAACTCTTCCTCGAGATCCGTAAGCACTCCTCGCGCAAGACGAACGTGGAGACCGTCATTGCCGCTCCCTTCACCTACCTTGCAGAGCTGCGCAAGCTCACCACTGGCAAGCACACCAAGCTCGGTGCACAGGACATCTTTTGGGAATCGTTTGGTACCTACACCGGTGAGATCTCTGCGCCGATGCTTGCAAGTGTCGGCGTTTCGCACGTTATCGTGGGACACTCGGAGCGCCGGGCGCTCGGCGAGACCGACGAGGTGGTGGCGAAGAAAGCAAAGGCAGCGATTGCCGGCAAGCTTACCGCGGTCGTCTGTGTCGGTGAATCGGAGCGCGATACGAACGGCCGGTACCTCTCGGCGGTAGAAGCGCAGTTGCGGAGTCTCTGCGCCGCGGTGACCCCCACGATGCTCAAGCAGCTCGTGGTTGCGTACGAGCCGGTGTGGGCCATTTCGCGCGGAGACGGGAAGGGCTCGAGTGCGACGCCGGAAGATGTGCACGAAATGACAATCTTCATCCGCAAGGTGCTCACCAGCATCTACAGCCGTCCGGCCGCAGAACGCGTACCGCTCCTCTATGGCGGCTCAGTGAACCAGGGTAACGTCGACGCACTCCTGGCGGACGGCGTGGTAGACGGTTTTCTCGTCGGCGGCGCGAGCTTAAAGCCGGAAGAATTTTCAGTGATACTCTCGGCACTCCATGGCGCAGCCTAAGTTTCCATTCAAGACCATTGAAGAGGCGGGATCGCTTCGCGGAAAGCGAGTGATCGTACGCGCAAGTCTCAACGTGCCGCTTGTGGATGGCGTGGTGCGCGACGACTTTCGCGTCGCCGAGGCCTGCGAAACCATCAAGTTTTTGCAGAAAGAAGGAGCGCGCGTCGTTGTGCTCGGTCACATTGGCCGTGAGCCGCATGAATCGCTCGCACCCGTCCACACCTCGATGGAAAAGTGTACCCCGCACCAGTTTGTCGCGTCGCTTACGAACGAGACGGCAATTATGGCTGCGGCGAAGCTTTCTGACGGCGACGTGCTCCTCTTGGAAAACGTGCGAAGCGACGTGCGGGAGGTCACAAACGACGAAGGGTTTGCGCAAGAACTTGCTGCGCTTGGCGATATTTACGTGAATGACGCGTTTGCTGATTCGCACCGGGCGCACGCCTCGGTAGTGGGCATCCCTAAGTACTTGCCGTCGTACGCGGGGTTCGTGTTCGCGCGCGAGTATACCGAACTGGCACGTGCATTTTCTCCCGAGCACCCGGCGCTCTTCGTGCTCGGCGGTGCTAAAGTGGAGACCAAGCTACCGCTCGTCGAGCGGTTCGCGCGCGAGTACGACCACGTCTTCATCGGCGGCGCGATCGCTAACGATTTCTTAAAAGGTAGAGGCGTGGAGATCGGCCTCTCAGTGGTATCTGATGTCGACCTTGCAACCTCGCCGTTGCTTTCACACGAGCGCATCATCTTACCGCAGGATGTGGTGCTAGATGGTCCGAAGGGGAAGCGGACAGCGGATGTGGCAGCGGTGGCGCGCAACGAAAAGATTTTTGATGTTGGCCCGGCTTCGGTTGCCGCACTGGCTCCGTATATCGCTGCAGCAAAAACGATCGTATGGAACGGTCCTCTCGGAAACTATGAAGGCGGGTATGCTGATGGAACGAATGCGCTCGCTCGGCTTATTGCAGAAGCTCCGGCCACTTCGATCATCGGCGGCGGTGATACGATTGCGGCGATTGAATCGCTCGGGCTAGAAAAAGAGTTCACCTTCGTATCAACGGCCGGCGGGGCGATGCTACAGTTTCTTGAAACTGAGACGCTGCCGGGAATTGAGGCGCTGAAGGGGTAGCGTGATTGACTTGCCGGAAAAGGGCGCGGCCAAAGGCCGCGCCCTTTTCTCTTTGCGTCCATGCTAGAGCGCCTTTCGTATCTTTGCTGCAACCTCCTCCATCTCACCTTCCCCGTAGTGCACGTGCGGTGCCCGAGCGAAGACGTGGTCGTCTTCAAAGCGGGGAATGACATGCATGTGCGCGTGGAAAACGTCCTGTCCTGCGGCTGACTCGTTATTCATGGTGATGTTGACTCCCGGAGCGCCGAGCACGTCTTTGAGCGCTCGCGCTACTCGTTGTGCACTGCGAGCCATATGCGCAAAAGTTTCCGCATCGATATCGAATACGTTTCGCGCATGCGTTTTTGGTACGACGAGCGTATGGCCTTTATTGGCAGGTCGAATATCAAGGAATGCAAAGGTGTGCTCGTCTTCGTAGATTTTTGCCGACGGCACCTCGCCGCGAATTATTTTGAGAAAGATATCGTCCATATACCGTATACCATAGCATTTTTTCCGCTACGGTATACTGGTGCATCATGTCTCGTAAAGGCACCGTGTACAAACTTGCGCAACGCACCGGGTCGACGCCGGCATGCGTCGAAGCACTCCCACCCCTCGTGCAGACGCTCCTCAGTAATCGCGGCATAACCGATGAGGAAGGAGTACGCACGTTTCTTGCGCCCTCATACGAAAGCTTACACGATCCATTTCTCATGACCGACATGGAGCGCGCAGTGACGCGCACCCTCGATGCACTTGCGCGAAACGAGCGTATCGCCATTTATAGCGACTACGATTGCGACGGCATTCCGGGAGGCGTCTTGCTGCATGATTTCTTTAAAGCGATCGGCTATACGCAGTTTGAAAACTACATCCCGCACCGTCACCACGAAGGGTACGGCGTGAGTCGCGAGGCAATCGACAATCTCAGTTCCCGCGGCGCCACCCTCATCATCACGGTCGACTGCGGCATCGTCGATCATGAAGCTATCGCGCATGCGCAATCCCGAGGAGCAGACGTCATTGTTACCGACCACCACGAACCGGGCGAGACGTTGCCTCCCGCCTACGCGATCCTGAATCCGAAGCGCGACGATGCGTACCCGTTTCGCGAACTGTGCGGTTCAGGTGTGGCATGGAAACTCGTCCAGGGACTCATTGCGCGCGGTCGTGATCGCGGGGTGATTGTGCTCTCCGAGGGCGTCGAGAAGTGGTGGCTCGATGTAGTCGGTATGGCGACGGTTGCCGATATGGTACCGCTCGTCGGCGAGAACAGGGTACTGGCACACTTCGGTTTAACGGTGCTCCGCAAGACCCGACGGCCCGGTCTGCAGCATCTTTTCCGCGCAATGCGCATCAGGCAGCAGCTTCTGACCGAAGACGATATCGGTTTTTCCATTGGTCCGCGCATTAATGCTGCTTCGCGCATGGATACGCCGGAAGATGCGTTCCACATGCTCGCCACGCGGGATGAGCGAGAGGCCGGAGCGCGCGCCGCTCACCTTGAGCGCCTCAACAACGAGCGCAAGGGCGTGGTGGCTGCGATGGTGAAGGATATCAAGAAGCGCATGAGCGCACGCACCGAGGAGGCGCCGGTGATCGTGATGGGCGATCCGCGGTGGAGGCCGGCACTCGTAGGTCTTGCCGCCAATTCGCTCGCCGAAGTGTACCGACGCCCGGTCTTTCTCTGGGGTCGTGATGGGCGCGAGGTCATCAAAGGCTCGTGCCGCTCGGAAGGGAGTACGAGCGTGGTAGCGCTCATGCGCGCCGCCCCCGACATATTCATCGAGTTCGGTGGGCACCACGCCTCGGGCGGCTTTTCGCTCCGAAACGAGCACGTGCATGCATTTGAGGCGCGGCTTACCGCTGCTTTTTCCCAACTGGGTGCCGACACGCTGCGCGTTTCACGAGAGGTATCGGTCGACGCGGAGCTTGCCCTGGAAGAGATTTCCGATGAGCTTGTCGAGAGCATCCAAGCGCTTGCGCCCTACGGCGAAGGGAATCCGAAGCCGCTGTTTGCGTTTCGCGCGGTGGTACCCGAGCGTGTCGAACAGTTCGGCAAAGCGCGGGAGCACCTTAAGCTCCAGTTGCCGCGTACTCGTGGCGGCGGTCTCGAGGCAATCGCATTTTTCGCTACCCCTGATGCCTTCCTGCAGCCGCCGGCTGCGGGCGAGCCGGCGACGCTGCTTGCGCACGTCGAGGTATCGCACTTCAGGTCCCAGCGGTCAGTACGGCTGCGGGTCGTCGACGTGCTCCCGCCTGGGTACGATCTATGCTAGTGTGGTCTCGATGGAAAAAGTAATTTGCTATACCGACGGCGGTGCCCGCGGCAACCCGGGTCCTGCGGGGGCTGGCGTCTTTATCACGGAGGAGAACGGCAAGCCGCTTGCCGAAGTCTCTCAGTTTCTCGGCAACGCCACGAATAACTTCGCGGAGTATGCAGCGGTGCTCCTTGCCCTACGAACACTTAAGAAAAAGTACGGCGCGAAAACCAAGTCCATGGCGTTTGAAATTCGCCTCGACAGCGAGCTCATAGAGCGTCAGCTTTCGTATCGCTACCAAATCAAAGAGCCGGGGCTCGTGCCCCAGTTTATGGAGATACACAACTTTCGCGTAAAAGATTTTCCAAACCTTACCTTCACCCACATTCCGCGTGCGAAGAACAGAGAGGCCGACCGCCTCGCCAACGTCGCTATGGATCGCCGCTACTAGGAGCGTGCTATCGTACGTACATGCGGGCGGCGGTACTCTACGCACTCACCATTGGATTTGCGAGCGGAATTTTTTTCCGCTCGCTTTTTGATATCGCGAGCGGATCGGCAGCAATTGCTGCCGGCAGCCTCTGCCTGTTTGCGCTCGCGCTGCGCGTGCGCACGGGAAGGTGGTCGCGCGTTGGCGTCGTACTGATTTTTGTTGCGCTTGCAGGAGCACTCGGCGTGGTGCGCTACGATGTTGCTGTGCGGCATGAGCGTACCGCGCTTGCCGAGATGCACCTCGGTGAGGAGGTGGTCATTGAAGGGGTGGTGGATCGCGAGGTCGATGCGCGTGCGCGCACTGCGCAGCTTTCGGTTCGTGTCGAGGCGCTCAACGGCGAGTCAGTCGACACTCGCGTGCTCGTCGTTACCGAACGGTTTCCTGAGTTCTTCTACGGCGATCGCGTGCGCGTGCGTGGTTCGCTCGAACGCCCGGAAGCATTCGAGACTGACCTCGGACGAACTTTCAACTATCCGGGCTATCTCGCGGCGCGCGGCATTCGGTACGTGATGCCGTTTGCAGGCGTAGAGCGCGTCGGCGCTGCCGAAGGGAATGCGGTGCTTTCGACGCTCCTCGCTACCAAAGGTGCGTTCATGCGTGCGCTCGAAAGCGTGCTCCCCGAACCCTACGCCGGCCTGGGGGAGGGTCTGCTTTTGGGTGTAAAACGTGCACTGGGTGCAGATCTCGAGGAGGTCTTTCGCGTCACCGGCATCATTCACATTGTGGTGCTCTCGGGCTACAACGTCACCATTGTTGCCGAGGCAATCATGCGCGTACTTGCCCGTTTCTTTCGGGTGCGAACACGCGTCATCTTCGGTATTGCGGCAATCGCTGCCTTTGCGCTCACTGCCGGCCTCTCGGCGACCGTGCTGCGTGCCTCGCTCATGGCAGTGCTCGTGCTTGCAGCGCGTGCCACCGGACGCATTTACGACGTTATGCGGGCGCTCATGCTTGCGGGTACGGCGATGCTCTTGGTGAATCCGATGCTCTTGGTATTCGATCCGGGATTCCAGCTCTCGTTTCTTGCAACAGTAGGGTTGATCGTGCTTGCGCCACTCATCGAGGCGCACCTCTCCTGGGTACCGACACGTCTGCAGATCAGAGAATTTCTCACTGCAACGATTGCTACCCAGCTCTTCGTGCTGCCGCTCCTGCTCTACTCGATCGGCCAGTTCTCACTCGTTTCTGTGGTCGTCAACGTGCTCGTGCTTCCCGCAGTACCCGCTGCAATGCTTATGACCTTTCTCACGGGGGTCATCGGTCTTGCGAGTACCACGCTTGCGCTGCCCGTTGGGTTTGGCGCGTACCTCTTTTTACGGTATATCATCGAAGTAGCTGAATGGTTTGCTGGAATCCCGTACGCAGCCTTTGTAGTCCCGGCGTTTCCGTTCTGGGTTGTCATCGTCGCCTACGCACTGTTTGCGCTCGTGATTATTTTTTTGCAGCGCGGTATATTTATCGGTAGCGCAGCAAGAGGAGGATCAGATGCGCATGCCGTGGGGTAGACGCGTGGATGCGTGGCTACACCGAATCTGCAAAACCTGTCCTATGGTCCCTATCTCCGCAATCCTGCTCGGGACAGTCCTGGTCTCATGCGTGGGCACTTCTCTTCTGAAGTGAGAGTTAAATAAGGAAGGAGCATGGTAGCTGGCGAAAAGCCGCCGCGTCACAGACGCAGGCGGCTTTCCACATGGTGCTGTCTTACAGCGAAGAGGTTGCCCGGGCAAATCGTTCTTCAACCACCTTCCAGTTGAGGTTCCTGAAGAATGCCTCGATATGTTTTGCCTTATCAGCTGGGAGGTAGTCGACCATGTACGCATGCTCCCACATGTCCATCGCAATGAGGATATCCATGTCGGCGAGCATCCCGAGTTCGTGGTCGACCGTCCACCAGATGTGCGGCGTCTTGCCTACGGGGTCCCAGGCGAGCGTGGCCCAGCCGGAGCCGCGGCTCTTTGCCACTGCGGTGAAGTGTTCGATGAAACCATCCCACGAGCCGTACTTCTCAGAGAGCGCCGCCGCAAGCGCACTCTCGCGTGGGGCATCGCTTGAGCCGCCTTCAAACTGCGGAAAGTAGAACTCGTGCATGCGCATGCCGTTGAACTCAAACCCTATGCGGCGGCGCACCGACTCGATTGCAAACTGGTATTTCTCTTTATCCTGGCCTCTGAGGTCGGCGATCTGCTCGCGCAAGAGGTTTACGTGCTTGACGTACCCCTCGTAGAGGCCAAGGTGCACCTCAATCTGCTTTTCTGAGATGCCGTCGAGTGTCGGGATATCGAACTTTTGTGCGGTGTAGGTATGCATAGAGAGGATGCCGGTTACGTATAGCGGCATTTTAGCACAGAGAAAGAAAGAGATGCTGCTGAGTCTTTCTTTGAGGCTTGCAGATATTGCAGGGCATGCGATGATCTTGCCAGATGAACAACACAACAGGAGGTCGGGATGACCGACAGCGCATCTCGTTACCTCTGGTGGCGAGACATCCACTACGGATGGACAACTTGGTTTATCCTCGTGCACGTGCTGGGCGCCGCGGTCGTCTGGATTGCACTCACTGCAGCCCAGGCGTACACCCTGTGGTTTGCGGCGGGATACTTCTTTTGCTGCCACCTGTCCATTACCTGCGCCGCGCACCGCCTCTACGCGCATACGTCGTATGCGGCGGCGCCTGCGCTCCAGTACATCTTTCTGTTTCTCTTCTCCGGAGTCGTGCAAGGACCAGTGCTCTGGTGGATGGGAAAGCACCGGCAGCACCACCACCACACCGACGAAGCGGGGGATCCGCACAGTCCGCTCCACGACAATTTCTTCTGGGCACACATGGGGTGGATGTGCAGCAAGAGCGGCGTTGCAACGCCGCCCAAGCGGTACATGCGTCCCGGTAAACGGGAGCGGGACCCGGTGCTGTGGCAACTGAAATACTACTGGCTGCTTGCGGGCACTATGGCCTTCGGCGTGCCGCTCGGGGTGTGCGCTCTCTGGGGGGACCTCCTCGGCGGACTGCTCGTGGGCGGGTTTGCGCGGCTTCTCTTCCAGTACCACTTCACGTGGATTGTGAACTCGGCTGGCCACATGGTGGGTGAACGAGTGGCGGGAGGGGGATCTGCGCGCAACATCGCACTCCTCGGCCTCGTTACGGTTGGCGAAGCGTACCACGCCAACCACCACCGGAATGACACGAGCTGGAAGCTTGGCGACCGGTGGTACGACCTCGACCCGGGGAAATGGATCCTCTGGCTGCTGATGCGCACCGGGCTTGCGTACCCCGTACGCCAGCGTGCGGAGTAGCGTGGAACGTGGGGCGGGCGCTTCGACGACCGCCCCTCTTCGTACCTGCGCCTGTGCGTATCTTTTGATGCGCAAGGTATTGAGGTGGCAGTATACTGTGCCCTATGAACCGAATCTTTTCCGTCCTCATTATCTTCGGCATTATCGTGTGGATTTTTCTGATGTGGGAGCGCACGCAGCCTGAGCGGTACGCTGAACATTTTGACGACGCAAACACCGCAGATCGCTGCGCCGAATTCCGGCAGAGGGGCGATGAGGTAACGGGAGACGAAGAGGATGAAGACGTGTGGTCGTTGGGGTACCGCGGCCGCATCAAGCAGCTCTTGAACGGCTGTTTCTAATCCATGCCGGGACTGACAGCCCAAGGAGCGCTCCTGCGGCTACGCGGAGCGCTCGTTGGGGTTCTTCTCGTTGGGCTAATAGGAATATACATAACGCCCGTCGTGCGCAAAGCGCACGACGGGCCATTCCTTACCGTGACCTTTTTCGATGTTGGACAAGGCGACGCGCTATTTATAGAGTCGCCTACCGGAACACAGATTTTGATTGATGGCGGGCCGGATAGTACGGTGCTACAGGATCTCTCGGCAGCACTCGGCTTTTTTGATCGAACGCTGGACATGGTAGTCGCTACGCACCCCGATGCCGATCATGTCGGTGGACTACCGGACGTGTTCGCCCGCTACGATGTTGCACGCGTGCTGCTAACGGAGAATACCGGGGAGAGTGCAACCGCAGATGCGTTCCGGGAACGTGCACATGCGGAAGGTGCACAGGTGAGCATAGCGCGGCGCGGTATGCGCTACGACATTGGAGGCGGGGCGGTGCTCTCGGTGCTCTTTCCCGACCGCGACGTTGCACACCTTGAGAGCAACACTTCCTCTATCGTCTTACAGCTTACCTACGGCGATCATGAGTTTCTCTTCACGGGCGACGCGCCGCAGTCGATAGAAGATTACCTCGTTCTTATGTACGGAAAGCAGCTTGCCAGCGACGTCCTCAAGGTCGGTCACCACGGCTCGCGAACCTCCACCAGCGACCTCTTTGTGGCAACAGTCATGCCTTCCTACGCTGTGATCTCTTCCGGTCGCGACAACTCGTACGGCCATCCGCACCATGAAGTGCTCGAGACGCTCGAACGAGCGCGTGTCAACATAAAAAACACTGCCGTCGAGGGCAGTATTTCTTTTTTGTCTGATGGCGTACGCCTCAGGATTAAATGAGATTGGCCTCCTTCAGCGTTGCGTAGGCACCTTTCTTAGCAATGGTGCGGAGCCCCTTTGTCGAGACATTAATGGTGATGCTCTTGCCGAGTTCGGGCACGAAGATGCGCTTTTTCTGGAGATTTGGCTGTCGACGAACTTTGCCGCACGGGTTAAACTGTGTCGCACGGGTGCGGTTTGAGTAGCGTCCGCCAATCTGGGAGCGCTTTCCGGTGATGTCGCACTGCTTTGCCATATACCTTGTGTGAAGTAGGGCTATGCTACCACATTTCTCTGGTACTGCAAGGTGAAAGTTTCCTGTAAGTTGGAGAGGGCCGTCCCGGAGGGACGGCCCGCTTCACCTTGGTCACGTATTGCTCTGTGACGAATGCCTCGATTCAAAGGACACGAGGGCGATGACGCCTGACGCCACGAGGAGTCCCGCAAGCCAGAGCATCGTTTTCACGATAACCGCCGCAAGAGCGAGAGCACCGCACATTGCGAGCAAGAACCCCACAAGAAGCTTGCCGAGATCCCCTCCGGCCGACCGTGGACGCCACGTCCACCACTCGCGTACCCACTGAGGGAAGTGAGGACGCGGGAGCGGCTCAGCTGCCTTGCAGAGTGCTTCCGCAAACGTTTCGCGCGGGGGACATATCCCTTCGTCGAGCAAGCGGAGCATGCTCGTGCTGATCCATGCGGGCAGTAGGGTAAGGTACACCCACATCCCCTGTTTCCACGTCTGTGTGTTGAACCGCATCGCTCCCTCCTGTTGCTTCTCTCGATGATGCTCTCATGTACGACTTATTTATTCAATGTTTCGCTGGTAGCACCGTACGGAAATATCTTGTACGATAGGTGGGTATGCAACCTCATAATACGATGGAGTCGCGCGCTCCGGCCTCCGCATCGGTTGATTCGCACGCCTATAGGGGGTGGCTAAATTCGGATACGTTTTGGAAACGAGCCCTCGCGGTGTTCGGCTACTCAATAGTAGGCCAGCTTGTCGTTGGGGCAATAATCATGACAGGGTTGCTGGTTGTCGCCCTGCTTTTCTGGGCGGTAGGGATGTAGGCAGCTTCTATGGAACTGAGTTTCCTCTTCATCATCGCGGCACTCATCCTCTCGATCGTGGTGCACGAGGCGGCGCATGGGTATGCGGCAAACTGGCTTGGCGATCCGACGGCGCGGCTTGCCGGGCGGCTCACGCTCAACCCGCTCTCTCACATCGATCTTTTCGGGTCGATCATCGTGCCGGGCCTCCTCTTTCTCTCGAACGCCGGCCTGCTCTTTGGGTGGGCCAAGCCGGTGCCATACAACCCGTACAACCTCAGAAATCAGCGGTGGGGAGAGGCACTCGTAGCGGGAGCGGGGCCATTTGTGAACATCGTGATTGCGCTCGTCTTCGGCCTCCTCATACGGTTTTCGCTTCCGCTTGGGCTCAACGAACCGTTCCTGCTGCTTGCAAGCTACATCGTCTACATCAATATCCTGCTCGCGCTCTTCAACATGATCCCGTTTCCGCCGCTCGACGGTTCGAAGGTCCTTTCGGCGCTCCTGCCTATCCGCGCGCAGATGCGCTACCAGGAGCTTGGAGCGCGGTTTCAGCAGTTCGGCCTCATTGCCACCTTTCTCTTCATTTTTGTGTTCATTACGCTCCTCTGGGAGCCCTTCGCCGCGCTCGTCAACAGCGCATTTTTCCTCATTACCGGAACCTACTTCTTCTAGGGTCGTAGCGTAGCGGGCCGCCTTGCTTTTTTATAGGGCACATAGTAGAGTAGGCACACCGTATTCCGCGGTTTTTTGTTTGCCGCGGATCACTACTGGAATGGCAACTATCAACCAGCTCACGAAGAAGAAGCGGCGCGATCCGGCTACCAAGTCAAAGACGGGCGCTTTGGGCGTGGGTCTCAATTCGGTCAAAAACCGAGCCAACTACTACAACTCACCCTTCAAGCGCGGCGTCTGCACCCGCGTAACCACCAAGACTCCCCGTAAGCCGAACTCGGCTATCCGAAAGATTGCCCGCGTGCGCCTTTCAAACGGCATGGAGGT
>CAZKXF010000001.1:0-24353 GCA_964556805.1 uncultured Candidatus Saccharibacteria bacterium | reverse complement strand
TCGATTCTCCTTTCGAGAGGAGGAGGTAGTCGTTGATGCCGAGCGCTGTTGCGGTCTCTGAGAGCGTATTTGTATTCACGAGGGCAGCGCGGATGGCCGTGAGCTCACCTTCCGCTTTTTCAGGATAGGCATGGAAGAGGTGGTCGGTGACCACGAGCTCGAGCACCGCGTCGCCTAAAAATTCGAGCCGTTCATTGTGCGCCTGGGTTGCATCCTTATTCTCATTGAGAAAGGAGCGGTGCGTGATCGCTGAGAGCAAGTACTGGGTATCAGAAAACGTCACCCCGAGGTGTTCCTGGAGTTTCTGCAGCTTTCCCTCTGTCTCTAGCATATGCCGAGTCTACGACGTTCTTCCCTTTCCGACAAGCATGGTCACGGCCTTCGTGACAATAGGGAGAATGTCCTCATAGAAATTGAGTTCGAGGATCTTCGATATTTTAAACCACTGTGCATCGTCGAGGCCCCCTTTCTTTTCAAGCACGAGCTCAGTGTACTCGGTACGGGCGAGGAAGTAGGTCACATGCTTACGCTTCTTTCCTTTCTCAGGATCAGAAGCTACATACTCGTTTTCACCAAGTTTCGCTTCAACGACAACCGAGAGACCGAGCTCATCTTTGATTTCACCAACCACTGCATCGGCTAGGTCTTCGCCCTCTTCGACGCCGCCCTTGGAGAGGGTCCAGTGGCCAAAGATGTCATGGACGAGCGCGAGGTAGAGATCGCCGCCCTCTTCGGCGTACACCACAGCGCCCACGAGGTGTTCAATCGGCATCTGCTCGTACGGCACGTCTTTCCGTTTGCGCTTCGAGCTCTCGCTCTTGCCCGGCTCGCCGATCTCTTTGTACACGGCGCCGAGCACGCCGTTTATGAATCGGCTTGAGTTCTCGCCGCCAAACTGCTTGGCGAGCTCGATCGCCTCGTTGATGGCAACCTTTGCCGGCACCTCGCTGCGATCGGCAAAGAGGAGCTCGTAGAGCCCGAGGCGGAGAATGTTACGGTCGACCGGAGAAATGCGGTCGAGCGGCCACTCGGGAGCCGCCTTCTCGATCACGAGGTCGAGCTCTTTCTGCTTTTGCAGAACGCCGTCGAGGAGGCGCTCCATGAAGGGGAGGTCCGATCGGTTCGGCGCAAACTCATCGATGTTTCGCTCGAGCACGCTCTGGACGGCATTTTTTTCCAACGACTGAATGTCCCACTCAAAGAGGGATTGAAGAACGATGCTTCGTGAGAGGTGCCGATTTGCCATACCAGTCTTCGAGACTGTCTCTATCCTACCACTTCCCTCTACAAACGCCCCGCACAGGCGGGGCGTTCTGGGGATTGTCCGCTACTGTCCCCCATCGGTGCGCGGTGGCGCAAAGTCCTGTCGCTTGACTGCAGAGGCTTTCGCCTTTGCGGCACGAGCTTCCGCGCGCGCCGGCTTCTTTTCATCCACCACGGGCTGAGGAGCACCTGCAGGCGCCTGCGCCGATACTTCTCCCGGCACGCCAACATCACCTTCGATTCGCTCGCGCTTTGCCTTGAGGCGCGCATCGCGCTTTGCTTTCTCAGCTGCGAGATCCATCACCTGGCGACCTTTGTAGAAGCCGCAGGAGAGGCACATGTGGTGCGGGCGATGCAGGGCCTGGCAGTTGGTGCAGGTTGAAAAATTCGCCTCTTTGAGGGCGTGGTGGCTCCGACGCTGACGCGTCTGAGAGCGGTTGTGGCGCATTCGGATAACCATAGTGGCAAGACTATATCAAAATAAGCCGCACATGGCAATACGGCTCTCGAAAAACAAAAAAGGCCGAGCAGGGGTGTACCACACCCCTACCCACCTTTCCCTATCCCCGGCTGTTGCAGCGTCATGCTGCTTGATGGCCACCAGGCAGCACCAGAAAATGGGCGAACCACAGCAGGTGCGGGGGGATCTTCTCTCCCTGCTCCTCCGCCCTGGCGTACGCCGCCATCACCTCCCGCTGAGCTCGTACCCAGCATTTCGATCCCGGCGGCAGCGACGTGACGAGCAGTCTTGGATCTTCCTGTTGTTCCATCACCGGCGGGCAAAACACCGGCGGTCGACTGTCGACACCCGACTTCCCCACGACACTGCCGACAGGGCAGGACTCACAGGGGGACCGAACTCCCCCCTTCTCTCCTTGTGCTACCACGAATGCAACTCCCCTTCCTGTTGCGGGCAGAACTATCTGTATCAAATTCTACAACACCTCCTCACTTCTGCAAGCTCTTACAGAAGCTCCGTCGATGCACGTCAGAGATCCCGTACTCACGTAGCGCGCTGCGATGCATGAGCGTCCCGTAGCCCTTGTGCACCTCAAAGGAGTAGCGAGACTCTCTGCAGGCGAGTCGCACCATGTGCCGATCGCGCGTCACCTTGGCCATGATGGAGGCGAGCGAAATAGCAGGCTCGGTCTCGTCGCCACGAATAATAGTTTGCTGCCGCGCATAGTGCGCCGGGGCACGCAGCAACCCGTCGAGGCGCACATCGGCATCGTCCGGGCTGCATCCGATCCTTGCCATCGCACGCTCGATGCCGCACGCAACCGCCTTGCTGATCCCGATGCGGTCGATAGTTGCCGCACCCACGAGCGCCACCCGGCACTCGATAAGGCCCTGCCGCTCCAAACTGCGTGCAGCGCGGAAGATTTCCTCCCGGCGTGTCGGCGAGAGCTGCTTTGAGTCACGAACGCCGGGAAGCAGCGCCCACTCAAAATCAGCCGGTACGACCGCAACGCCCACTGCCACCGGACCTGCAAGCGCACCCCTTCCTGCCTCATCAATGCCAATAATATATTTCATGTACGATTCTTTTCATCCAAAGGCGCACCGGCAAGGTGCGAGCATCTGTAGGCGCAAAGCCTGGTTTTCTGCAGTGCCGAAATTTGCGCCAAAGCCGCAGTGAGCATGCGAGCGGTCGCACCTTGCCCGGAGCGCCTCTGTAGTATCGCACCTCGCGCACCGTTTTCTCAATACGCACGCGAAGCGCTATAATGAGTGCCCGTATGAGCTTCGTCCACCTCCACACCCACAGCCACTACTCCCTCCTCAACGCCCTCCCGACCATCAAAGAACTCGTCGCAGCAGCCAAGGCCGATGGCATGTCTGCCCTTGCGCTCACCGACAACGGCAACCTCTACGGCGCCGTAGAGTTCTACCAGGCGTGCAAGAAAGAAGATATCAAGCCGATCATTGGCATTGATGCGTACCTCGCGCCGCGCACCCGCTTCGATCGCGAAGCCTCGATCGACAAGCCGCGCGCCCGCGTCGTACTGCTTGCAAAGAACACCGCCGGCTACAAGGTACTCATTACGCTCGTTACCGAATCGTACGTCCACGGTTTCTACTACCGCCCGCGGCTCGATCGCGCCCTCATAGAAGAGCACAGAGAAAATCTGCTCTGCATCATTCCCTCCTTTGCCGGAGAACCGGTACAAGCCCTTAAGGCCGGCGACCGGTCGCGTGCCCACGAACTCCTCTCCTGGTACAAGAGCATCTTCGGCGCAGACTGCTACCTCGAGATCTCGCACCATCCCGAGATTCCCGGCCACATGGAGCTCCAAGAAAAAATTCGAATGCTCGCCGCCGATACCGCAACGCCGCTCGTTGCCGCACACGACGTCTACTACATTACGCCCGACGACCGGCTCGCGCGGGAAACCATGGTAAAGATCCAGACCGGCGGCACGGTAGAGACCACGAGCGATTTTGACGAGCGCGAAGAAGACTTCTCCTTCATTTCGCAAGAACAGGCAGCAGCGTACTTCAAGGACAGTCCCGAAGCGCTCGAGAACACGCAAAAAATAGCAGAGCAGTGTACAGCCGAAATCGAGATTGGCACCTGGTACTTTCCCGACTATCGGATCGAGAGCGGGCGCGAGCCCGACGAGGAGCTCGCGCACCTCGCCTACGCGGGCATACGATGGCGCGGGCTTGACCCTGAGGACGCGGTGATCAAGGAGCGCCTTGCCTACGAACTCGACATCATCAAGATGAAAGGGTACGCAAAGTACTTCCTCGTGGTGGGCGACCTCTTACGCGAAGCGAGAGAGCGGAAGATTCTCACCACCATCCGCGGCTCAGTCGCGGGTTCTCTCACCACCTACGTACTTGGCATCACGAACGTAAACCCGATCGAGTACAAGCTTCCCTTTGAGCGCTTCCTCAATCCCGAGCGGCCGTCAGCACCGGATATCGATATGGACTATGCCGACAACCGGCGCGACGAGATCATCGAGTACGCCAAGCAGAAGTACGGCGAAGACAAGGTGGCGCAGATCGGCACGTTCGGAAAAATGCTCGCGCGCGCCGTGGTACGCGACGTGGCTCGCGCGCTCAATTACCCGTACGCCACCGGCGACCGAATCGCCAAGCTCATCCCCATGGGCTCGCAGGGCTTTCCCATGACCATCGAGCGTGCAATGGAAATCGAGCCAGAGCTCAAGGAGCTCTACAAGAAAGACCCGGAGACGCGAGAAGTCATCGACCTTGCCAAGAAAATAGAGGGGCGCGTGCGGCACGTCGGCGTGCACGCCGCGGGCGTTGTGATTGCGCCGGCACCGCTGGTGAACTTTGTACCCCTGCAACCGGACCCAAAAGCAAAAGGCGACGGCGGCAAAATGATTACGCAGTACGACATGCACGCGGTGGGCGAAGACGGCGTGGGGCTCCTGAAGTTCGATTTCCTCGGCATCAAGAACCTCTCTATCCTTGCCGATGCGGTCAAGCGCGTGCGCAAGATTCACGGCATCGAGATCGACATCGAGAACGTTCCGCTCGACGATGAGAAGACCTTTGAAATTCTTGCGCGCGGCGAAACCATGGGGCTCTTTCAATTGAACGGTTCAGGTATGACCCGCTTTCTCAAAGACCTCCAGCCCTCCTCTATCCACGACATCAACGCCATGGTCGCCCTCTACCGCCCAGGGCCCATGGAATCGATTCCGCAGTACATCGAGCGCAAGCACAATCCGGCTCGTATCACCTACATCGACCCGCGTCTCAAGAAAATCCTCGACCGCTCCTACGGCGTGGTGACCTACCAGGACGACGTGCTCATGATCGCCCGCGAGCTCGCCGGCTACTCCTGGCTCGAGGCAGACATGCTCCGCAAGGCCATGGGCAAACAGATTCCAAAGGTGATGGAGGCCGAGCGCGAGAAGCTGCTCAACGGCTTTGTGGAGTACGGGAAGCTCTCACGCACCGTCGCCGAAAAGCTCTGGAAGCTCATTGAGCCGTTTGCTGCCTACGGGTTCAACAAGGCGCACGCCGCAAGCTACGGCCGCGTCGCCTACCAGACAGCCTACATGAAGGCAAACTTTCCTGTTGCCTACATGTCTGCCGTTCTCACCGCAGACTCCGGCGACATTGAAAAGATTTCAGAAATCATTCACGAATGCACGCGCATGGGGATCGACGTACTGCCGCCGGATATCAACGAGAGCTTCGCCGACTTTTCGGTGGTACCACACCCAGATGCGCAGAAGCGCGAGATCCGCTTCGGGTTGACGACGATTAAAAACTTCGGCGCCGGCATCACGGAGGCAATTATCGAGGAGCGTAAAGCGAACGGGCCGTACGCGTCGCTTGCGGACTTTCTTCGGCGTGTGCAGAATCGCAACCTCAACAAGAAATCGCTTGAAGCGCTCATCATGGCCGGCGCTCTCGACCGCTTCGCCGAGCGCGGCGCTATGCTCGCCAACATCGACAAGCTCCTTGAGTACAGCAAGGAACACGCTGCCTCGCTTGTTTCGGGCCACGATTCGCTCTTCGCAACGCTCTCTGCACACACTGAGGCAGACCTGGTACTCGCCCCGGCAGCACCTGCTTCGCCCGAGCAGAAGCTCCTGTGGGAAAAAGAGCTGCTCGGTATCTTCGTCTCCGGCCATCCGCTCGACCGCTGCCGGGAGGCAATGAAAAAGTATGCTCCGCTTTCCGTGATCATCACCGAAGAGCGCGAAGGCATTCCGGTGAAAACCTCGGGGCTCATCGAGGAGGTTAAGGAGATTCTCACGAAAAAAGGAGATAAAATGGCGTTTATCCGCCTCGCCGACTGGCAGCACTCGATTGAGATGGTGGTCTTTACCGACCTCTACAAACAGAAGCATGACATCCTCGTGCCCCAGAGCTGCATTGCCGTCAAAGGCAGGCTCTCCTTCCGCAACGGCCAGCCGTCGATTGTTGCCGAGGCGGTGAAATCGCTGCTATAAGAAACGGAGTGGGTTTGACAACACACGGTTACCCGGTACGATAGACCTACAGGAGGGATCGCCTCGGCTACCACCCGGGGGCTCTGACGAGAGCGTGTCGCACACCCAACCTCTGCACAAGCGTCGCGCACATATGTATGCGCGGAAGCTCGGTGGAACCGCGGTCGAAAGATCGTCCGAGCAAAAATTCAATGCAGATTGAATTTTTGCTCGGACGTTTTTTATTTACCATCACCACATCACCCCATGAATACCAACGTGCCTGACGAAAACCTCAAAGAGCGAGACCACAAGCGACTCGGCCGCGAACTCGAGCTCTTCACCTTCTCGGATACCGTGGGTAAAGGCCTGCCCCTCTTCCTGCCCAAAGGAGCAACCATTCGGCGCGAACTTGAGCGTTTCATCATCGATGAAGAGATTAAGCGCGGGTACCTCCATGTGTGCACGCCGGATATCGCTAAGCTCGATCTCTACGTCAAGTCGGGCCACTATCCGCACTACAAGGATTCGATGTACGCGCAGATAGAGATTGACGAGGAAAAATTCATGTTGCGCCCAATGACCTGTCCGCACCACTTCTAACTCTTTCTATCGCGGCCGCGCAGCTACCGCGAGCTGCCGATGCGTATTGCCGAGATCGCCAAACTCTACCGATACGAGCAGTCTGGCGAGCTCATGGGTCTCCAGCGAGTCCGCTCCTTCTGCCTCTCGGACGCCCACATCGTGTGTGCGTCCGAAGAGCAGGCGGTGGCCGAGGTAGGCACGGCCCTCGACCTTATCGAGTACGTGGCAGGCGTACTGGGGCTGAAACTCGGTGAACACTACCGTTTCCGTCTCTCGCTTGGCGATCGGACAAATACAGAGAAGTACTACACGAATGATGCGGCATGGGAAAAAGCGGAAGACCTGCTCCGCAAGCACCTCGTATCCCGCGGATCCCCCTTTGAGGAGGCGAAGGACGAAGCAGCATTCTACGGGCCGAAAATCGATGTCCAGATGAAGAACGTTAACGGCAAGGAAGATACCGCCTTTACCGTCCAGTACGATTTCTGCATGCCGGAACGATTTGACCTCACCTACGTGAGCGAAGACGGTTCTAAGAAACGCGCATTCGTCGTACACCGCTCCTCGATCGGTGCCATCGAGCGGGTCATGGCATTCCTCATCGAGCACTATAACGGTGCATTCCCCGTCTGGCTTTCGCCGGTACACGTGAAGGTACTACCGGTATCGGAAAAACATCTGAGCTACGCACAGGATGTAGAAGCGAAGCTCAGAGCGGCGCACATCCGCACCGAGCTCGACGCTAGCAACGAGTCGCTCGGCAAGAAGATCCGCAACGCCAAGAAGGACAAGCTTCCCTACTTCCTCGTCATCGGCGACAAGGAAGTTGCTGAAGGCAGTGTAACGCTCGAGGCGCGAGATGGTAGCTCGACGCAGCTCTCGGTAGAAATCCTTGCAGAGAAACTTACCAAAGAAGTGGCTGAGCGATTGTAAGAGAGAAAGGGTCGAGTACGAAAAAACCGCCATGATGGCGGTTTTTTCATACCTTCTTTTTGGAGCTCGCACCCTCCTCGTTTGTCGCTTACGCTTCTAGAAGTCTACTGGAAGAGCGTTACGATACGCTCGCGGTTGAGGACTACCCAGCCGTCTTCACGTGGGTATGCCTCTTTTGCGCGTGCGATCACCGCATCGAGGAGTTCGATCTCCTCTTCTGCAGAATCGGCCTGTCCAATGATGAGGCGAATGGCATCGCTCGAGAGGAGCACATTGTGCGCGTGTGCGTGTGCCTCAAGGTGCGCACCGAGCGCGTCAGTGGTTGCCGTCATCTCAGTAGCTGGAGCTTCGTAGCGTGGCACGCCGTAGCTTCCGGTCGGAAGGTTGGCGGGTGCAACCGGTGCCTCCGCTGCCGGAGCGGCATACGCCTGGTACTCCGCATGAGGAATTGCACCAACCGCAGACTCATTGACGATGCGGCCGCTGCCGGGAAGCGCAAAGCCGAACACCGAACCCCGCTTAATCACGAGGACGTAGGCGATGGCGGCGCTCCAGAGAGCAAGAAGGGTGTAGAAGAGAGAGGTGAGGAACGGCCCTGCGTCGAATCCGGTGTACGGAATCTGCGTCAGTGAGATTGAGGTGAGCGGCTGGCGATCGCGGTCGGTGATAAGCGTGACACGCTGATCATCTACCTCGACGCGTACCGTACACTCGTCATCGTCGCGACCATTCTCCACCGTCAGGGTGTAGCGGGTGTCGCGGGTCGGACGGACATTAACCGATCCGGATTCTACGTCATCGCGATCACGCGACTCGAAGATTTCGTTTCCGCGATCGTCTTCGATGGTGATCTCGCGACCATCATCGGTGCGCCATCGCAGCTCAACGCGCTGGCCTGCGGTAATGCGCGTGTCTGATGCGCGGAAGTACTCGCAGCGCGGCGCGTCTTTGCGCGGCTTATCATCATCTTCGTCAACGTCGACGAAGTCTGAACAGGTAACCGTGTCGCTGCCGCGACGTGCGGTAAGGGTGAAGGTGGTGTCATCGTAGACGCGTACATTCGTAGTGCCATCGAGTGATACCGAGCCGACGCCCTGGTTGATCGATACCGACGTTGCGCCGGTAGTCTCCCACTCAAGGCGAACGCTGTCGCCCTCATCGACACGGCTTGGCGATACATTGAAGTAATCGCAGCGGAATGGTGTGTCGACAGGCTTCTTGGTTACCACGACGGCGTCCAAACACTCAATCGTGCCGTAGTCTCCCGAGAAGACACCCTTATACGTGGTGTCAAACTCAGGCGTTACGACGAACGATCCGGAGAGTGCGTTCGTATCCTGCACGGTACGCGTACCGTTGCGGTCGGTTGCCGTGATCACGACACGATTGACGTTTTGTGAGTTCCAGCTGACGCGAGTGCTCTGTCCCTGCTCGAGCGCCTCGGCGTTCACCGCAAGGTCACAGAACGGCTTCTTGTCTTCGATCTGCGTCACTGTAATCGTGAAGGTTTCCGTGTCGGTACCACACTCGTTGGCCACCTCGATGCGAACCGTCGAATTTCCGGCAGCCGTTGGCGTACCAGAAATCACGCGGCTGTTGTACGAGAGCCCTGACGGGAGTCCGGTAACGTTCACGCTGTCGACTGCTCCGAACTGGAGGTTGAGCGTAAATGGCTGACCGACTCGCGCCGTCTTGTTACCCACCGTCGAAATCACAGGGGCAGGTACGGGACAGACCACCTCGCTTACCGTAATGGTAAACGTTTCGGTGTCAGTACCACACTCGTTTGCAACAACAACACGTACCGTGAAGGTGCCTACTGAAGTAGGAGTGCCCGAGATCACGCGGCTGTTGTACGAGAGACCTGACGGGAGCCCCGTTACGTTCACGCTGTCGACAGCGCCAAACTGCAGCGAGAGTGAGAAAGGCTGGCCAACCTTCGCAGCCTTGTTGCCGACGGTTGAGATAACCGGAGCAGGTACGGGACAGACATCTTCATTCACGGTAATCGTGAAGGTCTCCACATCGCTACCACACTCATTTGAAACTGCGATGCGTACCGTGAAGGTACCCGCTGAGGTGGGAGTGCCCGAAATGAGTCGGCTGTCGTAGCGCAATCCGGAAGGCAGGCCGGTTACGTTCACGCTGTCTACTGCTCCGAACTGGAGCGAGAGCGAGAACGGCTGGCCAACCTTTGCGGTCTTGTTACCAACTGCCGAGATTACGGGAGCAGGCACTGGACAGACAACGTCTCCGTCGCCATCACCGCCACTTGTGTCGGGTCCTGGGCCGGGTCCTGGGCCCGGATCTGGACCAGGTGCCTCGCCGGGACCATCATCACCACCGCCGTCCCCTTCTCCATCGTCTCCACCACAGCAGCCACCGCCGCCGTCGGTACCAGTACCGCCAGTACCGTCACCATCGCCATCGCCGTCACCATCGCCGTCACCATCGCCGTCACCATCGCCATCGCCGTCACCCCCCATTGCGAGCGCAACAGAAGCGGAGTCGTCGAATGAAACGTGGATGTCAGCATACGGAATGACCGCAGCGGCTACCACGTAGAGCACCACCAAAAACACGCCGGCCGCAACCAGCTTCTTTCGTAGTGACACGTACGCGAGCGTATCCTGAATAAATTTCATACTGTAATAACCTCCAATAAATTTAATAATTCTTACACCCTCTTTGCGTTTGCAAAGAAGCACATAGTGGCAATGCATACATTGCCACGATAACGCTTCTCAACAATCTTTCAGTACAACCAAAGAAAGTAAGGGGGTGGGAAGCGAGCCTCCTGCTCGCTTCCCTTCCTTCAGCCGAACCCTACTGGCTGGCGAGGCTCGCGCTCTCGTCGATGAGAATGGCGACGAGCTGCCCCTTGTTGTCGAGGCGATGCCGCATCGACACCATGAGGTGCTTGCCGTCCGAGCCGGGGTTCTTTATCCGGCAGGTCGAACCTGCCTTCACGACGAACTCCGCTGCCGGATTCTCCCCGTAGACACCGCGACCCTTCGGCAGCACGATCGGCGCCGCCTCCATGATCTTGAGGTTCTCGTAGCGCACGCTGCGCGACGAGTGCGGATGCGGTGTGAGCATGCCGCCCGTGAAGCGATCGTGCTTGTCGAGCACCATCACCGGGCCGAAGGCTGCCGGATTGACGTCATGCAGGATGACATCGAAGACGCATCCGTTCCGGCCGCCCGGCAGGAAATGCACGCCGAGATGCTTGAACTGCGGCACCACGATGGCGTCAAAGACGTCGTACGCCCTTGCTTCGGGATAGTCCTCCTTGTAGGTCGAAGCCTTCCCGTCCCGCGCTCGAATCTCCTTCTTCTTCTGCATGACCGGATTGTCCCGGCCCTCCAACATCGCCCGGGTGACCGGGAGGTTGGGAGCCAGGAAGGGCTCGAGATGGAGGGCCATCTGCTCGTTGTAGACAACCTTGTCGCCAGGCTTGTAAGCGGCGACCGTCGGGGACGCCGGGACCGACTGGCCAGAGACCATGCCGGAGTTGCCGCCGCACGCATTCAACAGGACGCACAAGGCGCTCGCGATGAGAATCGGGTTGAGCATGGTGATTCCTTCCTTTTGGTTGAGTCGAAGAGCGCTCTCTGCACTCAGAGAGAGGTATTGGGAGAGTATTTCAAGGCACCCTGCCAATACCTCTTCCTATGTGCAAGCATAGCACAAAATAATATTTTGTCAATACATTAAAAACAGGGGGTTCGCTTGCGCGATCCCCCTGTCGAGATACTACACCTCCCTTCCCTTTTGTCTAGGTTTACAGAATCAGGCCCGCCGCAAGCCCTCTGCGACCGTCCGAACGTTCGGGCCGGTCGGAATGGGCACGCAGATCGCCGAGGTTTGGTTCTCGACGATCTGAAACCCGCAGTTTTTGCAGACCCCGGGTATGACCTGACGCATGGCCTTGCCGAGCATCACGAACTCCCGGTTCGAGATGTTCTCTGGAAGCCCGCGCAGATCGGCGACGACGTTGCGCAGCATCCGACCGCCAGCATACAGCTGGGCGAAGAAGAGCTCTCCCTGCTGCATCTCCTCGATCTGACACCCTTTAGGAATGGGAGTCTTGCGGTCGAGAAGGATCTGCTTCTGCTCTCGGAGTCGCGGCAACTCGTCGTGGAACTGCTGCTTGTCCTCCCTTATCTGCGCAGCAAGCTGTGCTCGCTCTTCCGGCGGCTTCTTCCAGACATGTCGGAGGGCTTCCTCCGACAGCTGGTCGATGGCCGAGCGGATTTTCACCTCGCTCGGCCCCCACTGTTCGAACTCCGCCGGCTTGATGAAAGGCTCGCTGCCCATGACCGGCCCACGCCACACGTGGACCGTTTCCTCGGCTGCATGCACGAGCGGTGCAGCGATCGTTACGAGGATCGCTGCACCGCTGACCTGCAGGAACTTCCGTCTGTGGTAATCCATGCTCATCCTCCTACGGGTTGCTTCTGCAGGTAACGTGCATAGTCGAAGCTGGGGCATTCGCCCTTCTTGACAAGGACTGCGAGGCGAAGCTGTCCCGTCGCGCGAGCGCGGCGGAAGTCGTTCTCGTAGCCGCGGTCCTCGTTGTCGGGGATGGTGTAGAGTCCAGGTGCTCCTTTCGGGAGTCGCTGGCTCTGCAGTGCGCGCCGGCTGTGGAAAGCATCCACGCGCGCGATCGGGTTTGCCGACCACTCGGTGAAAATGACCTCCGGTAGCGCGATCCGCACCTGGCCGCGATAGACATCTACCATGATCTGGTGCGTGCCGTAGCCCGGCTTGCTCTCCGGCCGCGGAACGGTGTCGATGAACTCCGATCCACGCAGCTGGTTGCCCCAGTTGACGATCGGGTACGGCCCGAGCGGCATACCCGGCTTGATATTGGTGAACTCAAACCAGGCAGTATCGCAGTCGGCCCGAACGACACCGGACCGGGGGTCCTTGCTCGCCTCGAAGAGCTCGCGGCCATAGTCGCGGGGCAGCTTGCCCTGCGTAATACGGTTAGTGATCGTTCCGTTCTCCTCGTAGAAGATAGCCATCACCTCCATCCAGTCTGCCCGACGCAGCGGGTTGACCGGATGCGGCGGCGACATCTGCCAGCAGTTAATGAAGTTCGTTCCCTGCGGGCAAATGGACGCGTTGAGCGTCGCCATGAGCATCCGCACCTTATCGGAGCGCGGATCCCAATCCACCGGCATTTTGGCCGGATCAACTGGCACGTACTGGCGTACGGGCTCGGTCGGGTTGGCAAGGAAGTCCTGCCCCCAGAAGAAAGTTCCCGACGCACTGGTCGACGGACGCTGCTTCAGGGAGACAGGCGGCTGCAGGCCGAGCTGCAGCGGCGCATTATCGCGCTGCTGAGCGTTGATGTCGTAATTCGCGAAAAGCACGAACACGACAAGCGCGGCAAACAGGGTCTTCGGCATCTGAGCACCTCGTGTTGCGGTTGCATTATCTGATCCTGTCGAGGATCACTCTATCTACAATTATACACGAAAACACTATTTTGTCAATAGCACCGCTTGCCTACTGAGCGCTCCACAGAGCCGTTATTTTAGCTAGTGCATCAAGGGTGTGTGCGGTGGTGTCGATGCGGACCGATCGATTACAGAGGTGCGTCATGATACCGCCCTCAAGACGATCTGCCGCTTCCCTCGCATCGAGTATCCAAAAGCGCGGCTCGTACTGCAATCGAGAGAGATTATGCACGCCAAGCACAATTGCCCGCTCGTATATCTCTGAGCGCTCCGTATCCCCTTCTCTAAGTGCTATTTCATAGGCATACGCGAGCCCTTCGGTGTACACCGCATCGGAGGAACCATGTGGTGAGCCGTAGTGCGGCGTATCGGGATTGTAGAAACGGCCGACGAAACGCTCTGTGTCCTGGAGCTCGAGCACCCGGTCGTTCATCATGAAGATCGCCTCCGCGAAAATCATATACCCCGTTGCTTCGTATAGCTTTTAAAGAGACTGAGTGTGCCAGGGCACATACGCCGGGTAGTAGTTTTCATCGATGCGCGTTGCGTACTTCTCGACGTACGTATCTTGTATGCGGGAAGCGAGCGAGAATACGCGAGCATCTCCGGTTTTCTCGGCGTACTCGAAGAGCGCCAAGAGCGCCTCGCCCGAGTAGAACGTCAGAAGGTAGTCGGCATCGTACTTATACGATGGCTCCTTGTACCAGGGCCGGAAGGCGCCTTCAGGGGTAACGAGCGACTCGATGCCTCGCACGAGTGCACGCGCCTGCGGTTGGTACGTTTCAAACGCAGGACTTGCGACGATGAGTCGCAGCAAGAGTGCGTTTGCGCCGAGCTTTGATTTTTCGTCGACCCATACGTACCCCCGCCCGTTCTCTTCTCGGTACCATGCCTCCATAATCGACTCGAGGTTCTGCGTATGGAGCGCGTAGAGCGATTCGTCTTCCCTGCTTGCGAGCGCTAAGCTGCGCGACGCCAAGAGCTGCCGGATGTCGTTGTTCTCATATGCTACGGTGCCGTTCGGGTTTGCAAGGTAGATAAAGAAACCTGTGGTGGTATCAAACTGTCCCACGAGCGACGCCAACGCTCGCTTCTCAATCTCGCCTGCCAACGCCCCAAAAGACGACGGATCATCAAAATGCTTCTGCGGCGGCTCGACCCCAGTCCGTGCGATGCAGATTTTTTCCCGCGCAATGAGTGCGCCGACGACAAAGAGCCCTAGAGTGCAAAGCACAACGAGCGCCACGATCGTGAGCAGAACTATACGCATTCGCTTCGTGAGCTTAGGCATTGCTTTGTATGCTAGCACGCGCGTATACGCGGTGCGCGTAGGCGGTTAGAGCGGGCGGGTCTCGATGAGATCGGCCTCAACGACAAAACGATCGTCCTTGGTGCCAAAGGAGTTGCAGGTGATGAGCGTGAGGCGCGGCGCGCTGTTGTCGAGTGCCACATCCGCTTCGCTTGCCTTCACCTTGTACACGCGCTGCACGCGGTAGACGTACTCGGTGTCTGCAGACTGCAGACGAATGGTGTCGCCCCACACGAGGTGCTGAATACCATTGAATGCCTTAAAGTTCTGGTTGAATACCGTCGGTAGGCCGCTCGAGTGTCCAAAGAGGAGGATGTTACCCTTATCGGCGAAATCGGCAGAATCGGGATGGCGAACAACGCCTTTCAGGAGAGCGGCATCGAGATCTTTCACCGTACGACTCTGGGGGTTCTGCACTACCACCTCGCGATCGAGCGAATCGATAATGATGCGTTCAGGGTACGGAAAGCGCGTCTCCTCTACTACTGCAGGCTCCTCCTGGGCGATCACCTCAACAACAGGCTCCGCCGCTGCAGGCGCCTCAGGTACGAAATCGATCGCGTAGAGTACACCGTAGGTCGCCATAAAGACAAAGAAAAAGACCACAAAAAAGGCCCCTTTCCGCTCAAGGATGCGATCAAACATGTCCTGCTGGGGTACGTACGGCATAGTGCTTGGTAGAATGGTGCCGGGAATAATACATCATTATCATAAATTTGTCAATCTCCTCGGTACTAATCGGTACTAAGGTGAGTGCAGGACGGATACTTGACAGAACTATGTGGGTATGGTAACATCCCCGCACTATGCCAGATATGCATCAGTCGACCGGAAACGACACAAAGAACGCGATTATTAAAACGCTCGCAATTATTGGCTTTATTGTAGGGCTGGTGCTCGCCGTATGGCTTGCCGTACAGGCCGTACGCCTCCTCCCTTCAGCGTTCAGCACGCTTGCTTCTATCGCGGAGAATCTCCGCAGCGGTGAGGAATCTGAGTTTACCGTTGCAACCGACAAGAGCATCGTCAACAGCGGAGAACCGATCACGCTCTCGTGGACTCTCTTGCGCACCGAGGGCGAGTATACCTTCTCCTACGAGTGTGCCGAAGGAATCTCTGCAGAGATTCGCCGGGCCAACGGAGCAACCGTCTCTATCGACTGTGACAGTGAGGTGACGTTGCCTGCAGACGAGAATCGAACGCAGGTGACCTTCGAATCGGAGAAGAACCGCTTCACCGACGTGCGCTACACCGTGCGCTTTGCAGCGGATAAGAAGGATCTTTCGTTCGAGCGCAGCGCCCTCATCACCCTCGTCAACCCCGACATCTCTGAAAACCGACCTACTACCGGCGGCTCACCCGCTCCTGGGAGCGGAGCAAACGAGGAGCCCGCACCGCAAACAGGCGGCAGCCAGGGCGGCCGGGGACCGGTAGGCGGCTACATTACCGTGCCGACCGTGGTCACCGAGTACCCCGTCTCCAATCCGAACGGCTACAGTGACCTCGAGGTTACCTTCCTCGGCGTGGGCACCCTCAGCGGCAACCGCTTCACGAAACGCTCGTACCTCGAAGAAGGCGAGCGCGGGGCACTGCAGTTTGCGGTTCGCAACGTCGGTACCAAGACCTCAAGCGAGTGGTACTTCAGCGCCGAGCTCCCTACCGACCCGTCGTTTACCTTCAGTTCATCGCGCCAGGATGGTCTCCGACCGAACGAGCGCCAGATCATCACCCTGCAGTTTGACAACGTGTCCGATCGCGACGAGCGCATCGAGGTACGCGCGACGGGCGGCGATGATACCCGCACTGCCAATAACCGATTCTCTACGAACGTCGACATCCGATAAACAAAAAACAAAAAGCCCCGCGGCCAGAGGCCGCGGGGCTTTTTGTTGAGAGAGCAGTAGCTACTACTAGATATCCAAATTCGCCATGTGGGCGTTTGACTGGATGAAGGATTTGCGGTTGCCGACGTCCGTGCCCATGAGGATGTCGAAGACCTTGTCAGCATCCTGCGCATCCTCGACGCGCACGCGCTTGAGCACTCGGTTTGCCGGATTCATCGTCGTTTCCCACAGCTCCTCGGCATTCATCTCACCGAGCCCCTTGTAGCGCTGGATGCGCACCTTCGCGCTCTTTGCCGTCACCTCCTCAGTCTCTTCCTCTCCACCCTCAGCAACGGGCTCGTCTTCCGCAGCCGTCTCCTCGACGGTCTCTTCTGGCGCTGCTGTTCCTACGATCGAGGCCTTCTCGGCATCGTTGTACGCGTAGAATACCTCCTTGCCTTTCTGAATCTTGTAGAGCGGTGGCTGGGCGATGTAGAGGTAGCCATCGTCGATCACCGGCTTAAAGTAGCGGTAGAAGAGCGTGAGAAGGAGCGTGCGAATGTGCGCGCCGTCGACATCGGCATCGGTGGCGATGATGATCTTGTGGTACCGAAGCTTCGAGATATCGAAGACGTCGCCGATCGCGGCGCCCAGTGCCACCACCAGATTCTTGATCTGCTCAGAGGCGAGCATCTTGTCGATACGGGTACGCTCGACGTTTAAAATCTTGCCGCGCAGCGGCAGAATGGCCTGCGTACGGCGATCCCGCCCCATCTTCGCCGAACCGCCTGCGGAATCTCCCTCTACGATGAAGAGCTCCGATTCCTCGGCGCTCTTGGTCTGGCAGTCGGCAAGCTTGCCCGGAAGCGTCATGCCGTCGAGCGCACCCTTGCGGAGCACGCTGTCCTTTGCTGCTTTCGCGGCCTTGCGGGCTTTTACCGCGATCACCACCTTGCCGATGATAGCGCGAGCATCATCGGGATTCTCCTCGAGGAAAGTGGAGAAGGCCTCTGAGAACACGGACTCGACGGCGCCGCGCGCCTCCACCGATCCGAGCTTCCCCTTCGTCTGCCCCTCAAACTGTATCTCCGGCATCTTCACCGAAATCACCACCGTGATACCTTCGAGTACATCTTCACCGGTAAACGATTCGTCCTTCTCCTTGATGAGGTTGTTCTTGCGCGCGTAGCTGTTGAGCGTGCGGGTGAGCGCAGTTTTGAAACCCGTGACGTGCGTACCGTGCTCGGGGTTGTAGATATTGTTCGCAAAGGCCGTCATGCGCGCCGAGATATCGTCGACGTACTGCAGCGCCACCTCCACCGACAGCACCGCGCTGTCGATATTTTCCTTTTCCACGTAAAAAATGTTCCGGTGGATGGGCTTCTGGTGCTGATTTTGAAACGCAACGAGCGAACGCAGACCCCCTTCGAAGTAGAAGGTCTGCGACGGCACCTCAATGTCTTCATCGGCGAGGTAGAAGACGTCCGAGAGGTCGAGCATTCCGGAGAATTCCCGCGCGTCGATCACCGCAAGGTGCATGCTCTTCACGAGGTAGGCCTGCTGGCGAAGATGCGCAACGATGCGGTTCCAGTCGAATGAAATTTCTTTGAAAATTGTGATGTCCGGCTCAAACGTAATGATGGTGCCCTGCTGCGTGGAGTTCGCGAGCTTTTTTACTTTGTTCTTTGGCTTGCCGATTGCATACTCCTGCATGTAGTGGCCGCCGTCGCGATGCACGTCGGCGCGCACGTAGGTTGAGAGCGCGTTCACCACGGAGACGCCCACGCCATGGAGGCCGCCCGAAACCTTGTACCCTTCTCCGCCAAACTTGCCGCCAGCGTGCAGCGTCGTCATGATAGTCTCAAGCGCAGAGACCTTCGTCTGCTTGTGGATGTCAACCGGAATACCGCGACCATTGTCGACCACGCGTACGCGGTTGCCGGGCAAGAGCGCTACCTCCACACGGTCGGCAAAGCCGCCCATCGCCTCATCGCGCGAGTTATCGAACACCTCCCAGATGAGGTGGTGAAGACCATCGGTACCGGTGGTACCGATGTACATGCCGGGGCGCTTGCGCACCGGATCGAGACCCTCCAGAACGGTAATGGCAGAGGCGCTGTACGAGCTCTTTTTAGTCTCTTTTTCCGACCCTTTCTTCGGCATACTGTACCTCCTATTCTAGCAAAGAAACCGTTACTTGTCGCTTCAAATTAGAGCGCTCGAACGACCCGCTGAACCACCTCGACAGGACTTCCTTCGGCCTTGACAACGATGGCACCTTTGTTCTCCATCTCTTCTTCCCACCATGCTTTCCATCCGAGTACCATCTGTCGGCTTTCTTCAGTATTTCCCATATCTTCCGTTCCTTCCCGAGACAAAAGACGCGCATGGAGCGCTTCCGACTTAACAGACAACACAATCACTTTGTCAAAGAGAGGAAAGAGGTCGTCCATATTCGAGGCAACACCACAGTAAAATGCCCGCTCGCTCTTCTGTCGACTTAATAGATCTTGCAACTTCTCTACATGACAGCGCCATTCGGAGTTTTTTATTTTTTCCGGATCACCGTTCTCATAATCAACATAGAGTTCGCCAGTATCTTTTCGATACATGGCAAACATTCCTTCGATATCTTCAATATCGTACGCCTCGTAGCTCATCTGTTCTAATGCCCTGCACAGCGAAGTCTTTCCTGATCCTGCAACACCGGTAACGAGATACTTTCTTTTCATAGCACCATCTGCTTTTATCGCACCTCCCAGCCCCGCTCACCCGCTGCCGCGGTGATGCCGTCCATGATGGCATTCGCCTCGGCGTCGGTGAGCGTTGTTTCATGCGACTGAAAGACAAGCCGAAAGGCGTAGGAGGTTCGATTCTCTTTCTTAAATTCATCGAAGAGAGCAAGTCGCACCATCAGGGGACCCGCACGTTCGCGAATCATTCCTTCCACCTCTCCTGCAGTGGTGTCGGTCGGCACCCACAGGGCAATGTCGCGCGTAATGTGTGGGTACGGAGAGAACGGTACGTAGGTCGCATCCCCTTCCGTTCGCTTATACGGCGCGTACGCCGCAGGCTCGGGCAGGTCGGCAATCGCTGCGTCAAAGTCGATCTCCGCGATTCCCTCTGTGCGCTCCACATGCTCTGCACCCACCACCCCCTCGATTGCAGCAAGCGCAGCATCGAGAAGCGAGTCATCGTCTTTCGCCTTATACGCCTGCCCGGCGCGTACCCCGAGAGCAAGGGCGACGTGCTCGCCCTCAGCATCAAACACCGTGCCGATTTCAAAAATCGCGATCTGCGCAAGGCCTAACAGATCCTTGTTGAGAACATTGCGGGAGAGCGCCTCATCCAAGTTCTCGCGTAGGTTGCTGCGCAAGCACCCCTTGTCAGCCGCAAGCGCATTTTGGAGCTCCACCGTATCGCGACTACGAAACGAGCTCGTGTAGACTTCTGAAAAGCCAAGCGTAAGGAGCGCATCGCGCACCTCTTCAGCATAGAAAAATCGCTTGTTGTACTCGGTCAGGGGCCGGGCCGCAAGCGGACGCGAGGGCACGTGCTCAAGGCCGTACATGCGTCCAATTTCTTCGACGAGATCCTCTGGAATAGCTAGGTCATCACGCTCAAAGGGCGGTACGACGGTCACTACGCTGTCCGTACACGTAGCGTGGTACCCAAACCGCCCGATGATATCCGCTACCTCGGCAGTAGTGAGCGAGACACCGAGTACGCTGTTGAGCTTCTCGAGCGAAACAGAGACAGGGTGCGAGGTGCGGGGATACGGAAAGACATCAACGTAGCCCTCGAGCGTGCCTCCCGCGATCTCGCAGATAAGTCGCACGACTTCCGCGAGCCCGTAGCCTGCGAGCTCCGGTACTACGCCGTTCTCGTACCGCACAGATGCATCGGTACGCAGCTTGTGCCGCTGCGAGGTCTTACGTACGGCAACTCGGTCAAAGTTAGCCGACTCGATGATAAGGTCGGTGGTATGTGCATCCACCGCCGCTCGCTGTCCACCCTTCACCCCCGCGATGCCGATCGGAACGTCTGTCACGCCGTCGATGATGACCATATCCGCTGCAGTGAGTTCGTAGCGGTCATTGGTGAGCGTGACAATAGACTCCCCCGCACGTGCCTGCCGCACGCCGATGCGGCATCGCTCCTCCTGCACAGCGAGCTTGCCTGCATCAAAAGCATGCAGCGGTTGTCCGATATGGAACATCACGTAGTTTGTCGCATCGACCACGTTGTTGATCGATCGCTGTCCGACAGCCGCAAGGCGCGTTTTGAGCCACTCGGGCGATTCCCCTACCCGTACGCCGCGAACCACGGCTGTTGCGTAGCGAAGAACGTGCGGGGTGTCGAGCACCACGGAGAGCGACGCCGCATCTGGTGTAAGGTGGAGCTCTTGCTGCAGCGGATCGGCAAGCGGCAGACTGAGCATCGTCGATAGCTCTTTTGCCACGCCGCGGTGCGAGAGCAGCCATGCCGATTTGTCGGGCAAAACCTTTACGTCGAGTACCGTATCGCCTTCTCCGTCGATCACCGATTCAATTTCAGACGAGTGGAAGGTGAGCAGCTCTGCAAGTGACGCCGCATCGGGCAGCGGGGTGTCAAAAAATGTCTGGAGCCAGTTACGGGAAATGTTCATCGCTAAAATTGGTTAACGAACCGCAGGTCGCCTGAGTACATAAGGCGAATGTCGTCGATGCCGTACTTGAGGACCGCCAGCCGTTCGATACCCATGCCGAAGGCGAACCCCTGGTAGACGTCGGGATCAATCCCCGCGCCGCGAAGCACGTTCGGATGCACCATACCGGCACCCATCATCTCGATCCACCTACCCGAGAGCTTATTGCCCGGCATATCGATTTTCATATCCACTTCAACGCCCGGTTCCACAAAGGGAAAGAAGCTCGGACGAAATCGGACCGACACCTCGCCTCCGAAAAACTTCGAGAAAAAATACTCCAGCGTTCCTTTCAGGTGCGAAAGTGATGTATCGCGGTCGACGACAAGTCCTTCGAGTTGGAAAAACTGCGCCTCATGCGTCGCGTCGGTTGCTTCGTTCCGGAACACCTTGCCCGGACAGATCATGCGGATCGGCGGTTCATGCGAGAGCATGAAGCGAACCTGCACCGGCGAGGTGTGCGTCCGGAGCACCACGTCCGGCTTGCCTGCAACGTAGAAGGTGTCCTGCATGTCGCGGGAAGGATGATCCTGGGGTACGTTGAGGAGGTCGAAGTTGTAGCGTACCTCTTCCATCTCTGGTCCTTCTGCGAACACGAATCCCTGCTCGGCAAAAATGCCGTTGATCTCGCGGATCATCCGCGAGATTGGGTGGAGGTGGCCAGGAGTAGTGGCGGACATACGGGCCATGATAGCAGAAAACGACTAAAGTTCGAGCTCGTAGAGACGCTTTTCGAGCGCCACGTAGATCTGTCCGTCGACAATGCGAAAATCCGCGCCCTCGGCTATAAAGATAGGCTGAATGTTCTGCCCCGATCGGTTGTCGAGTTCGGTAACGTACACCCCGTCAGGGAGCGTGACGACGACAAGATCCCTACTTCCCGGAAAGAAGTCGAAGTACGAGGACTTTGCCCCCTTGGTGTTGAGGGGAATCTCGCTCGCGCACGGACGGTCCGGTATGCAGAAGTAGTAAGGAATTTCGCTCTCCCCCCGCACCCACCGCGCAATCACGAGATCCTTAGTTTCGTAGAGGCGCATGCCACCAAACTCTTTCGTTGTCGTCGCAACCGCGAGTTCTTCATCTGCACTGAGGGCGGAACGCCCTTCGACTTGGAGCGTACGGCGGGGCGGCACGACGTCGATGGTGCTCGTTGCGCTCGTTGTCGCAAAGGCTTGGTAGATGCGTTCGTAGACGGGATTCGGCATCGTAGGGGCGGTCGAGGTGCTTGAAGACGGCGTGGCGATAGAGGGAGGAATGAGCGTGAGGAGCGGAGAGAGCGGCATGTTGAAGGCCTGTGCCTCAGTGACAATGTGCGGATACACGGTGAGTGTCTTTCCCCACGGGTGGTACCCCTCTTTCGTAATGCGTACCGTGTAGGTGCCAGGTTCGAGGTCTTGCACAAAAAATGCTCGACGGAAGGTGCCGGTCTCTCGTATGAGCGTATCGTCTATATAGATTTGTGCCCCCGCTCGCTCTGCGCCGATGTACATGCCGCCTGTTTTGACGAGCGTGTTGAATCCCCCGAAGCGGTAGCCGGTGGCATATAGAAAGAGAATGGGGACGGCAATGAGGAAAATCAAAAGGAGGCCGCCGAAGTAGAGACGGCGGCGTGTGCGCGAGAGCGGCATGAGGTGTGGATACGGTGCCATACGCAAGGCTACGAGGCTATGGTAGCACGCACCGCCGTCCGCGCCGATCGCATTTTTGGCGTCACCCAGAATCCCAGGTAGCGCCCCAGTGCAAGCCTGGTCTGTGCGTCCAAGCCCGGCAGCGCACTAAAGACAATCATGGTCACCGGCACGAGCACCCACTGGAGCGCAAGCACCACGTACATGAACCGGCTACGGTTCTGAGGCCGCGCAGGCAGGAGGGAGAGTGAGATGACCGCCGATACCACGAGACCGAGCATGGCAAAAATGAGCAGATTGCGTACGACAATCGGCAGGTTGTACGAGAGGATTGTTTCATGGAATGCACGGCTCCCTAAGAAAATCGGCGCCCAGCCAAGAATGAAGAGCATGATGGGATTCGTGACGAGCGACCAGTGTCCCTCAAGCTGAATGAGGACAAACTTGAGCCGTTGCCCGAGTGGAATCCGATGATTTTTCGTGAAGTGGAAGGCGATGTAGACTAAGTTCTCGACGCCGTAGGTCCACCGGCGGTGCTGCTTGTAGATATTTTTGACAGTCTGCCACAGTGTCGGAGCGGCATTGGCATCCATGGATACCGGAAACGAGAGGGGCACCACGCGGTAGTCACCGTCGTTCGCTACGTAGAGATTCCAGAAGATGCGGGAATCTTCGCTCACCATGTTGGTCTGCCAGTACCCGACCTCGTAGAGCGCTTTGAAGCTCACGGAGTGCGATGAGAAGGTCGACATGCGTTCGGGCCGCTCCTGCTGGATCATTTCCCAGAAGGTGCTCGACATCGCCACGATGCGAGAGAGCGTTGGCGCTTCCCACACGTTGTTATTGAAAATCGGGATTGGTTGGAAAGAAGTTTTGTACGGCTTTTCGGCGGTAAGAAAATTCCACGTCAAGCAGTTGAAGTAGTCGGGGTAGACTACCGTATCGACGTCAAAGATCGAGACGATCACGTCTTCATACGGAATGTGGTGGCCATCGAGCAGCGCGCCACGCGCCTCTTCTACCGCCCAGCTGGCATTCGATCCCTTGCCAGGCATCTCCCCTACAATATCGTCGGGGTGTACGGTAACAATAAAGTGCGCAAAGGTGTCCTGCCACCGCTCCTGGATACGTCGCGCAATTGCAACCGCCCCTTCTCCGGCGCGCGCTTCCGCAGCGAGCACGATGCTCATGCGCTTCTTGTGGTAGTGAGCTGTATTGAGCGATCGTATGGTTGCGTCGATCACCTCCTCTGGCTCTTTGTAGAACGGCAGAATAATGAGGTGGTAGAGGTGCTCGTGCTTCAGCGGCGCAAGCATCTCTTGCCACGGCAACGCCAGCGTGTGGCGCATCCGCTTCCAGCTGTGTCGGAGGTGGATGGAGAGAAAGAGAGTCTTGAGGAGCCAATAGAGAGCAAAGGCGATGATAAAGTATGCGGCAAAAATCGGAAAGTACACCGATGCAACAATGACGCCGACGAGCGTTGCCCAAGAGAGCGCCCCAGGCAGCACCTCAAGTGCTCGGTAGACCCAGCGGTCTCGTCCCGAGAGTTCGGCGGCACGTCCTACCTTAAAATCTTTCCGTCGCGCGTACGGCAAGAGGTGACCGTTCTGTACGTCTCGTTCCATGAAGCCTCGGTCGGATTCGAACCGACGACCTACTCATTAACCACCCGTGTTTCTCTGCTCTTCAAATCTGAGAGCCACCTGTCGGATTCGAACCGACGACCTACTCATTA